>CATWBR010000553.1 GCA_958349075.1 uncultured Clostridium sp. | reverse complement strand
ATTTATTACATTTAAATTTATGGGAAAAACATATGACGCCGCTATGATTGCGGTCGGTCACTGCGGTTTCGGACTCGGCGCCGTTCCAACGGCCATGGCTAATATGCAGTCGGTAGAAGAAAAATACGGTGCATCACCGGATGCGTTCTTTATCGTGCCGCTGGTAGGCAGCCTGTTCATTAACCTTATTAATACATTTGTAATCACCGGGTTTGTGAACTTTTTGAAATAGAGATAAGCACGCGGCCGAAGATGCGAAGGTTATCGGCCGCCCGCACCCCGGCCTGCACCGCTTATCCGGTATAAAATGATGCTTAATCATAACATTGCAGAACCCTCCCCCATGTGCTATACTGTTATGCAGTTATCAAGGAAACACATATGAGGAGAAGAGAAATGAAAAAAACAGCGCTTGTAATCATGGCTGCCGGAATTGGAAGCCGTTTTGGAGGCGGGATTAAGCAGTTGGAGCCGGTAGGGCCTGACGGCGAGATTATTATGGATTATTCGATCCATGATGCACTTGAAGCCGGATTTGACAGGATCGTGTTTGTTATCCGTCACGATCTGGAGGATGACTTCAGGGAAGTGATAGGAGACAGAATAGAGAAGATAGCTCCGGTTTCTTATGCATTCCAGGAACTGGACGATATACCGGCCGGATTTTCAATCCCTGAGGGCAGGAAAAAACCGTGGGGGACGGGACAGGCGGTACTGAGTGTGCGTGATATCGTAAATGAGCCGTTCCTTGTAATCAATGCGGACGACTATTACGGCAAGGAAGTATTTAAGAAGATTCACGATTACATGATCTCGGAGATGGACGAGAATGCGTCTGTATATGACGTTTGCATGGGCGGCTTTATACTGACCAATACATTGAGTGATAACGGCGGAGTTACCAGAGGGGTGTGTGAAGTAGGGGAAGACGGAGTCTTAAAGCGTGTGACGGAGACTTACAACATTGTCAAAACTCCGGACGGCCTGTCTGCATCCGACAAAGAGGGGAACCCGGTTACGGTCAGGGCGGATCAGCATGTCTCAATGAATATGTGGGGACTTACTCCGGCCTTTATCAGAGAGCTTGAGAGAGGTTTTCCTGATTTCCTGCAGAATCTGAAAGAAGGCGACATAAAGTCCGAATACCTGCTTCCGACCATTATTGACCAGATGATCAAGGACGGCCGTGTCAGGGTTACGGTACTGGAAACGCAGGATCACTGGTTCGGCGTAACGTACAAAGAGGACAAGGCAGGGGTTGCGGAGTCTATCAGGGCTCTGATCAGCCAGGGCGTTTATCCGGAAAAGCTGTTTGGCTGACCAACCGGGGAAACCGCCGCGAAAATAAAAGAAAATCCCCGGATTGGGGAAGTAATATAGAAACTTTGGAAAAATCCTGCATATGATACCATATAACTTCATGCCAGAAGGAGGAATGGGAATCAGATGCAGGATTTTTCGTATGAAAGATTGAGAGCGCAGGAAGCAGCTTTGGAGCCTTACATACTGTACCGCAAGGATCAGGCTGTTCAGGTGGAGCGAAGTGGAAGAATCCGGGACTTTGAGTACTTTAAGAGTATGTTTCCCGACAGGGTCAAGACTTTGCAAATGTACGTGGAAGAGGTCTGCGATGAGATGGAATACGACGGAAGCCCGATCTATGATGAGTTTCCGGATCGAATTCTGATGGAGCAGATGATTCAGAAGATTGCAGATAGAGCAGAACCCACCGGCCAGGAGACAGAGCAGGCGGAAATGACCTCGGAAGAGCTGGAGCCGGTTCAGACAAGAACCGCGGCCACGTCTCCCCGGGTTTCCTACGGCCCTGTCAACAGTGAGTATGGAGGCGGAGAAGGCTACGAGACATGGGAGATGGAGGAGACTCAGATTCAGGAGGTCGGCACGGAAAGACGTCCATGGGGACCGCCACCAGGTCCGGGCCCGTGGGGACCACCGCCGCCACCTCGCCCATGGGGACCGCCGCCAGGCCCTGGCCCATGGGGACCACCGCCGCCACCACCCCGTCCGTGGGGACCGCCGCCACCACCCCGTCCGTGGGGACCGCCGCCACCGCCGCCAGGCCCGTGGGGACCGCCTCGACGCCCCGGAAATTACTTTCTGAACGACATTTTGGGAATTCTTCTGTTTAACGAGCTGCAGGGAAGGCGCTGCCGCACAGGCAGGTGCAGATAAAACTGTACGGGTCGTCAAAAACGTGATAAAAACAGAATAAAAGGCAATGATAGTAGCAGGGAAGAAAGGTAAATCTTCCCTGCTTTTCTGCATCCCGGGCAAATGTTCCAGCAATACGATCCCTGATTGCCGGTGAAAAGTTTACAAAGCGCTGTTCACAGTTTCCACATCCAGGTATTTCTGGAATTTGGCAGAGGAATATGATATAATGTGCACGCAGTGGACATTATATCTGCGCAGACCGGTTTCAGCATATACTGCTGAAAACCGGGCGCTTACTTCCGTCGGAGACTCATATTCACATAGTGAATATGAT
>CATWBR010000552.1 GCA_958349075.1 uncultured Clostridium sp. | reverse complement strand
TCCTTACAATGAGGAATTATATTATGAAATTATGAACGTATATGCGGAGAACGGGAATTATACGATGGCAATCCGCCTGTACTACGATCTTCTCAAGCTGTTCCAGGATGAACTTGATATGGAACCGTCCCAGAAGATCAAAGATTTGTTCCATCAGGTTTTTAACGTCAAGGAACATGTGAAGACGGAGGGTGTCTCCGTCGACCTTCCTTTTATCGGACGCAGGAGGGAACTTTATGAAATCAGCGGTTTCCTGGAGCGGACGGCAGGCGAGAAGGTGGGATGCCTGGCCATCGAGGGCGAGGAGGGCGTCGGAAAAACGTCATTTTTGGAATGCGGGCTGAAGCTTGCCGCCGGCAAGCAGATGATTACGCTTTATGCGGTATGTTACAGGCAGGGAGCCGATTTCTTTTTAAACCCGTGGAATGATATTTTCCAGGAGATTCAGCAGTGTATTGAGAATGGGATGATCAAGGATGCGATTGCCCCCGGGCAGGAGGAGAAGCTGACTCAGATCCTGAACAGAGGCATGGGTGACGACCGGGAGAGCGGAAGGATGACCTACCAGATGATCGAGAAGACGGTCATCTGCCTTTTTACGGAGATTTCAAAGAAGTACCGTCTGGTTCTGGCTTTTGACGATATCCAGTGGATGGATCAGATGAGTTTTCAGTTGATGTGCCGGCTTCAGTTTATGCTGGAACCGGATGCCCTGCTTACAATCTGCACCTACAACAGGAGCAGTGAGGTGGAGGTGATGGAGGCTTTGGAACCCCTGGTGCGCAGAGATTCGGTCAAACTTTTGTCGCTTCAGCCGTTTACAGGGGAGGAGACCGATGAGATTCTCCATAAGACACTTCCGGAACTCGACTCTGAGCCGGATAAACGCCAGAAACTTTATGAACTTACGGACGGCAATGCTTTCTTCCTGACGGAGATGATCAATATCATCAGGGAGAAAGGATACACGCTTGAAAAATCACCGAAGACAAACTTTGTCATCAAAGCGAGGCTTTCGGGCATATCCCAGGATGAGAAGGAAGTATTGGACTGCATGTCGGTCTTCCCGGAGAAGATCAGCATTGAGGAAATTGAGCTTCTGATGAAGGGGATGGATCGCCTGACTCTGCTCAAAATTCTGGAACGGTTACAGGAAGGTTTCCTTATTAAAGAGGTTCTCGTTGGATGGAATGTTTATTATAAATTTGTCCACCGCATCTTCCAGGAATACATTTACGAAAAACAGAGTAACGGAAAGCGGCAGTTGTACCATAAGATGCTGGCAGAATATTATGAGGCACAAGCGGAGCAGGACTTCATGGTGCTGCCGCTGGTGGTTTATCATTACGACAAGTGTCATGACCAGGTTAAGGCTTATCAGTACCAGATACGCTACCTGAAAGAATTCTACACTGTCATCAATGAGAATTTCCCTGTGCTCCACACGGAGGCCTCCGACTTCGGGGACGATTTCGGCGTTATGGCCGAGGCGGAGAAGATGCTTGAACTGGCGGAGGATGTCATCAACCTGAAAGACGATTCCAGGGAGATACGCCGTATGAAGATGGAGATGCATTATATCAAGGGCAGATATGACATTGCCATGGGAGAATATGACAGCGGTATCGCCAATATTGAGAAGAGCATTTTGCTTGCCCAGAAGCTGAACGCCAACAAGAACCTGCTGGCCTGCTACAAACAGCAGATATTCCACGGAATCCAGAGGGAAGATTTGGAGAAGGTGGATAAATATGTGAACCTTGGACTGGGTTGTATTAAAAAGGAAGAGAAAGACGAATATGCCACCTTCCTGCGTCTGAAGGGCTGGTATCATGTGCAGAGGCAGGAGTACAAAATGGCGGAGGAAGTCCTCCAGAAGGCGCTGATGGTATTCAGGGAGCTGGAAGACGGAGAAGGAAAATATACAGCCAGTATTGCGGCCTGCTATAACTATATCGGCGATATCTACAGAATCCAGGATCGGTTTGACGAGGCGCTGGAGTTCTATACAAAGGGAATTACGGTGGGGAAAGGACCTGTGGAGACGAACGGGCTGGGCCAGGTATACTGCAATATCGGCCAGGTTATGTACAGCCAGGGCCGATACGGGGAAGCGTCCAATTATCTGGAGCGCGCAAGGGAGTGCCTGGAAAAGAACGGATACAGATGGGGACTTGAAAGGGCGGAGACTTATCTTGCCATGACCTGTCTGAAGACGGGCCGCCCAAAAGAGGCGGAGGAGCATTACAGGAAAGGCGTGGAATTGTCTGCCAAGATAGGCAATCCGACGACGGAACTGCTTCTTGAGACTGTCAGGAAGGAACTGGAATAGAAAATTCGACGGTATGGCCGCGGGAAGTTCATCGGAAAAGAGCTTCCCGCGGCCTTTTGCAGCCCCACCCTGCGCGGCTTCCGGCAAAAACACCTCATATTGATAGCACATTAAAGTGAAAAAACTGGTGCATTACCATGGTAAAGCTAAGAAGTCTGTCATGCTACCAAAGTAAAGTGGAGAAG
>CATWBR010000551.1 GCA_958349075.1 uncultured Clostridium sp. | reverse complement strand
CCGTAAAAAAGTGTGTTAACATTTATGGAGCAACAAAAATTGAATAGAATAAAGCGAAGAAGAGGAAGAGTAATTGTTTTTACGGAAAATGCAGAGAGCTGCCGGATGGTGCGAGGCGGTCGGGGAAAAACAGTGAACTGGCCTCAGAGCAGCCGGCTGAAGGTCCCTTGGGGATTGGGTAGGTTCGGACGGAATTCCCGCCGTAGAAAGGGGAGTGGCATGACAGTGCCGGTGAGTGCATGGCGATTGCGCCGTGAAATAGAGTGGTACCGCGTATATGATTACATTGCGTCTCTATAAAAATGTTTCGGGTAAACATTTTTATGGGGACTTTTTTTGAAGGCTGAACCTGCTGGCGCAGCGCGCAGGTTATCGTTTCGGAAAAATTCCCCAGGCTTTCTAAGAAATTAATGATAACCGTATAAGGGAGGAAATGAAAATGAATGTAGCGGAAAAATATGGTAAGTCTTATTTTATGCCTCCGGTTGTTACTTACGACTGGGTAAAAAAAGATTATATTGATAAAGCGCCGATCTGGTGCAGCGTGGATTTGCGCGATGGAAACCAGGCCCTTGTGGAGCCGATGGGACTGAGCGAGAAACTGGAATTTTTCAAAATGCTGGTGGAGGTTGGTTTCAAGGAGATTGAGGTCGGCTTTCCGGCGGCTTCCGATACGGAGTACCAGTTCATCAGGGCCCTTATCGAGCGGAACATGATTCCGGATGACGTGACAATCCAGGTACTGACCCAGGCGAGAGAACATATTATCAAGAAGACATTTGAGGCGGTAAAGGGCGCTCCCCATGCCATTGTGCATCTTTATAATTCCACTTCCGTCGCACAGAGGGAACAGGTATTTAAGAAGGGACGCGACGAGGTTAAAAAAATAGCAGTGGACGGTGCGGTGCTTTTGAAGAGCCTTGCCGATGCGACGGAGGGCAGCTTTACATTTGAATACAGCCCGGAGAGTTTCCCGGGAACAGAGGTCGACTATGCTGTGGAGGTCTGCAATGCAGTTTTGGATGTGTGGAAACCGTCACCTGACAAAAAGGTAATTATCAATATCCCCACCACGGTCCAGATTGCCATGCCTCATGTATTTGCTTCACAGGTTGAGTATATCCATAAGAATTTAAAATACAGGGACAGCGTGGTTCTCAGCGTCCATCCGCACAATGACAGAGGCTGCGGGATCAGTGACGCGGAGATGGGAGTTCTGGCCGGTGCGGATCGTATAGAAGGAACACTTTTTGGAAATGGTGAGAGGACGGGAAACGTGGATCTTGTCACGGTTGCAATGAACATGTTCTGCCATGGCGTGGAGCCGAAGCTGGATTTTGGCAATATCGCCAAAATCAGGGAGACGTATGAAACTCTGACCGGCATGAAGGTCTATGAGAGGACGCCGTATGCAGGTGATCTCGTTTTTACCGCATTTTCCGGTTCCCATCAGGATGCTATCTCCAAGGGCATGTCCTGGAGAGAAGAAGGAAAGAGCGGAGAGCGGTGGGATGTGCCGTATCTTCCCATCGACCCGGCCGATGTCGGACGTGAGTATGAGTCCGATGTCATCCGAATAAACAGTCAGTCGGGAAAGGGCGGAGTTGCCTTTATTCTGAAACAGAATTTTGGTATCGATGTGCCGGATAAGATGCGTGAGGAGGTAGGCTACCTCGTGAAGGGCGTCTCCGACAGAAAGCATCAGGAACTGGCCCCTGCTGAGATTTACCAGATTTTCGAAGATCACTATATTGCCCCGAGAAATATTTTCAATATAACAGACTATGATTTCAGACAGTCGGAGGAAGGTATCACCGCACAGGTGACAATCGAGCAGAATAAGGAAAGACGCGTGATTGAGGCCGCAGGAAACGGCCGTCTGGATGCCGTCAGCAATGCGATCAAACTCTATTTCGGCCTGAGTTATGAATTGAGTATTTACGAGGAACACGCCGTTTCAAGGGGATCCTCCTCCAAGGCAGCCTCCTATGTGGGCATTATGAACCAGGGCAATATGTTCTGGGGCGTGGGAATTGATGAGGATATTATTATAAGCTCCATCGAGGCGCTTGTCTCAGCCGCCAATAAACTGGCTGCCAGCCAGAATGTGAAAGAGGGACGGGAAGAAAGGATTGTCGACATTATGAAATACGTACAGAGCCATTACTGCGACGTGACTCTGGAAAATCTCTCGGAAAGCTTTAACTTATCAAAACCGTATCTGTCCAGATATATCAAACAGAAGTCGGGAATGACGTTCCAGGAAGCCGTCAAAAAGGCGAGACTTAAAAAGGCAAGAAAGATGCTGAAAGAGTCGAACCAGTCGGTGGAGTCGATTGCGGAGAACGTCGGATATGAGACGGTGGAGCATTTTAACCGTTTGTTTAAGAAAACGTATGATATGACCCCTGGCCAGTACAGGGCACAGAGCCGCAGTGTATAACACGTTCTGCCGACGGCAGAATTGCACGATGTGTGTTACAGTTCTCTACACCGCCACTTGCCGGCAGGGGAGTCAACTATAACAATATCAG
>CATWBR010000550.1 GCA_958349075.1 uncultured Clostridium sp. | reverse complement strand
TTTAAAAGTAAAGGGTACGGTGGATGTGGGCGATGGGAAACTACGCTTGTTATATTGCACCGATCCTGGAACCAGGCGGGCGGCGGCTATACCGGGTTAAGGAGAATTACCTGTTCTACATGGGCAAGCTTCAGAAAGCGGAGAGCGGAACCAAGTACGAGGCGATCAAAATTGACAATAAGGTTTATCTTGTAAGCACCTCGGGCAAGATTGTTAAATCTACAACGGTCAAAGATTCCAGTGGTACAAAGTACAAGACGAACTCTTCCGGACAGATAATTCAGGTGGACGAGCAGAGTGATGACGGAAAGTCAATGGCGCGTGAGCCGATTGAGCCTGATTACTGGGAAGATTAACAGAAACAGACGTAAACTGCAAAATTGAAGACAGAATATAAATAAATGAAAAAGAGGATTTCTTTACAAGTTGTATTGTAAGAAATCCTCTTTTTGCGCCGTCGGTTATCTGCCTTGCTTCGCTTTACGGATTGGAAATCCTTTTATAAAACTGTCAGCGGATACTCATCAAATGCCTCCACCCGTCCGATGATCCTTGCGGCCGGACAATTTTCGTTCAGCCGTTTTATAAGCTCGTGACCGGTTTTTTCCGGAACCGAGATCAGCAGACCTCCTGAAGTCTGGGGATCGAACATTAAATCGGACAATGATTCGGGAACAGAAGGATGTATATTTACAAGTTGATTCAAGTACCCCCTGTTCTTATAAGCGCCTGCGGGAATCAGACCCATGGCGGCGGCATCGACGGCTCCGTTCAGGGCCGGAAGAGCAACGGAGTCAATCGCGATACTCAAATTGCTGCCAGAAGCCATTTCATAGGCATGTCCTAATAGGCCAAAGCCTGTGACATCCGTGCAGGCATGGATATCGGCGAAACACTCTAAGGTTTCCGCGGCGTACCGGTTTAACATTTCCATGGAGGTGAGAAGTTCCGTCTGCTGTGGAACGGTTAAAAGGTTTCCTTTCCATGCGGTTGTCAGGATTCCGGTTCCCAGCGCTTTGGTGAGAATCAGGATATCTCCCCTCTGTATGGTATTGTTCCGAAGCACGCGTTCCGGATGGACGAAACCGGTCACACTGAGGCCATATTTGGGGACGGGATCCTGAATGGTATGCCCGCCGCAGATAATGGCATCCGCTTCCTGTACTTTTTCATAACCGCCTTGTAAAATAGCCTGCACCGCGGATTTCGGAAGAGTCTCCGGGAAGCAGAATATGTTCATGGCGAGTTTGGGCCTTCCACCCATGGCATACACGTCGCTGAGCGCGTTGGCTGCGGCTGTCTTGCCGTAGGAATAGGGATCGTCTACAATCGGCGGGAATATATCAACGGTCTGGATTAGGGCCAGTTCGTCGCTCAGCCGGTAGACGGCGGCGTCATCGCTGGTCTGAAAGCCCACCAGCAGATTCGGATCGTTAAATTTCGGTAAATGGCACAAAACTTGTGCCAGGGCATCAGGGCCTATTTTGGCCGCTCAGCCACGATGCGCTGTCATAGATGTCAATGATATATCTGCCATGCGTAAACCTCCTTACTTTTAGCCGGATAGGGCCTTGCTAAACTCGTGAGAGACCTCGTTAAGTGTCCGGATATGACTCGCACTAGGTTCGAAAGGGACCTCACCAAATGCACATAGTATATCGTGTACACTAAACTCGTGAGAGACCTCGTTAAGTGTCCAGATATGACTCGCACTAGGTTCGAAAGGACCTCACCAAGTGCTCATAGTATATCACAGGGGTGGTGGATTGACAAGGAGGGGAAAGCGGGGAGGCTCGTCAGGGGACTTTTAAATTATGGTGGCAGTAAAGATGGAAGTCTGATACGATAGAGGAGAGTTAACAGGGGTAAATATTGACAGGAAAGAGGGGACGACATTGCACAGATTATATACGCTTATCACGAATAATGAACTGGTTAAAGAGCGCTATGGCGCATATGGAAAGGGACTGAAGGTGGAGTATCTGGAGGGAGGCGGCTGTCTGGATGTCCTGATAAGGGCGAGGGATGCGATCCACGGAGGGAGCCGCCTGGAGACACATCCGATGGCGGGGAGTATTAAGCCGAACCAAAATCCATATAAGACGGTGATGATATCCGACGGCAAGGTGGAGATGGAGGAGTTCCAGGAATTCATCACGGTATTGGAAAATAGTATCATAACCTGCCGCGCTTTTCTTACGGAGAAACCTCTGCCTGACTGGGAGGAGAATTTGAAGAAGGATTTCCGCTATATTGATCAATCCCTGATAGAAAGCGCCGTCAGCTGTATCTTTTAGACTGTTTATATGACTACGATTTAATTTTAATAACGCGGCAATCGCTTTTCAAAAGCGATGCCCCAGAAGTTCAGCCTTGCAATGAAATTTCCGGTTTAATGCCAATTCTCAAATTTCATTGTAAGGCTTCTCTGTTTCCATTCCCAATCTATAGCCCGGGCACATTTCATCTTCTTACAAATCATCGTTTAATTATCATTTTTGCAAGCTCAGTTTCTAAATCACCATCCCTTCAGCCCTCTCC
>CATWBR010000549.1 GCA_958349075.1 uncultured Clostridium sp. | reverse complement strand
TTATAATACACTGTCTTGGTAAAATCAATAGCGTGTTTTATTAAAATAATTAATAAGCATTCAGGGGCGGTCATTATCAATCATTTTCACCTCTTCTCTCCGTCCTCTCGCGGTAAAATAAAATCTCACCGCTCTTCAAACGGATGGAAATACGGAATACGTCCAGAACGCCGTCTGTCTCAACACTGCGCTCTAAAACGGCTCCTGTCTCCCGAAGCTCTCTGACCGACAAAAATAAATCCCTGTAAGCTCCGATCAGCATCAGATAAATCACGGCCGCAGACAGCACAAGCATACCCGCCGTTCTTTTTCTGCGGTTTCTGACAAATCTGACTTTTTTGAAAAAACGTTTAAGACTCCTGCGCCTCTTCTTCCTGTCACTTTTACTGTCACTTTTACTGTCACTTTCACGGCGCCGCTCCATCCGGCCGTTGCTCAAAAAGCCGCGTCTTGGCCGCTCCACGCAATACTTCCGTTCATTTTCTCTCTTACCATGTCCCGGCAACTGCATCGTCTCCTTTGCTGCTGCCTCTCCCGTTCTCCTTGTGTCTCCTTTTTAACTATAGCGGATCCGCACTTAATTGTAAACAACGAAAAGCGCGCTTCGCGAACTTTTCATTGCCACTCAAGAAGAAATGTGCAGGGCCTAGACCTCTGCACATTCACTGTTTTTCACAAATTTTTCTTCAAATTCTTCTACCGGCATCGGCCTATAGAACACGTAGCCCTGTATGTAATCGCAGTCCAGTTCTTTCAAAAATTCCACGGATCCGCTGGTCTCAACCCCCTCGGCAATCACCTTCATGTTAAGCTCCTTTGCCGTCTCCACGATGTGACGGATCAGGACTCTCTCCCGTGGGTCCGTCTCATTCTGGAACAGTGATCGGTCAATCTTCAGCGCGTCCAGCTCCGCGTTCGTAAGGACGCTGAAGGAGGAAAAACCGCTTCCGAAGTCGTCCAGGGAACAGCCGCAGCCGAATTCCTTAATCTGCTCCACGACTCTGCTCACACGCTCCACCTGGTTTAAAACAATGCTCTCTAAAAGCTCAAATTCAAGGCATTCCTTCGGACAGGGAACCTTGTCGTATACCTGTTTATATTGATCCAGGAAATACCGGTAGTTAAACATATTGCTGGACAGGTTCACGCTGATCTTTATCTTCTTTCCGTAAAGTTCAATCCACCGGTTAATATTCCGGCAGACTTTCTCAAAAAGATAGAGATCCAGCTCGCTGATCAGACCGTTTTTATCCAGTTCCGGCAGGAATTCGCCGACCGGGATCATGCCGCGCACCGGATCGATCCAACGCACCAGCGCCTCGGCCTCGGATACTTCACCTGTCCTGAGATTCACCTTGGGCTGAAGGTAAAGTTTAAAGTTCCCGTCGTCCATGGCAGGCCTAATCATCCGTTCTAAATCATAGCTTTCCAGGTTTTTATCATGGTAGGTCATACCGAAAACTTCAAAATGGGAGTTCCTGAGGGGCACCTCCGGGCATTCGGCCCGGCATATATCTGCATTATACAGCGCGATATAGAAATCCACCGGCTCATCGGTCAGCAGATAAATTCCCATTCCGGTGTATACCTTTCCCTTCTCCTCCGTCCCCGGCATATCGCGCACCCAGGCATTCAATTCGATAATATAGTGGAAGATTTCATCGTAATCCCTGGGCATTTTGACAAGCAGACAGAAAGAATCCACACTGATTCGTGCCAAATACTCTCCTTCCTTCAACCATCCCTGGAGCGCATGATATACCCTGTCTGTCAGTTCATCTCCCGCCTCCCTTCCAAATAGCCGGTTAAAAATGCGGAACCGTTTAATTTTTAGGCTGAGCAGAGCATATTCCCCAGGGACCGTCTTACAGATTTCCTCATAGCGTTCCCTTAACCACTGCTCATTCTTCATATATGTCATGATGTTATCCTCTGTCCTGAAAAGTAATACGCTGTAACTGTTTCCGGCCATCCACCATTGCGGCTTACCGGCTTATGAACAGTTGCAACCCTCTTTCTTCATTCTATCATCAAACCTCCCGTTTAACAATAAAATTCATCTTTCCTGTTAAAAAAGAAAAACAGTCCAGCCAGTAGGTTTTAACCTTTCCTGACCAGACTGCCTGTTCTTTTTTCTGTCGTTTTAATCACCCACAGAACTTTCCATTGTGGAGGAAACCGTGCCGTCGTCAACAGCATGCTCCACTCCGTTCTTTATGTCCTCTGCACCATCTTTGATGTCATCTGCAAGTCCGTCAAGCACACCGGTGCTCTCCCTTGCGTCAATTCCGTTTGTTGGTCCGTTTGCAGTTCCGCCTTCCGTGCTTTCGGCGCTGACAGCAGACTGAGATTGTCTTGTGGATTCTGTGGCCTTCGTATTATCACGTCCGTCACCGCATCCTGATGCTAAAGCCATGACAAAAATTAACATAATGCCTAAAACGATCTGTCTAGTTTTTTTCATATTAATATCTCCTTTCTACCACAGAGTATGGACAGTGGAGACAGGTGTTAGTGTGGTTAATTCTGGATATTTAGGGGCG
>CATWBR010000548.1 GCA_958349075.1 uncultured Clostridium sp. | reverse complement strand
TTCTTCATGGATGACAGGGACAAGGCCGATGCAATACTCTTTCGCTTCAGAAGGGGTGTTCACAGCATCTGGGCTTACCAGTATATACTTCCCGCCACCATCCCCAATAAGAAAAACCAGCACTTTTTTGCCCGGATATTAGATACGGAACAGACTGACTGTTTTGTGGAAATGCCGGAACAGCTCTTTGTAATCACAAGAAAAGTAGATCTGCTTATTATGGATGACAAAATCATCACCAAAGATATAGGCCTGATGCAAAGACATTTCGGGTTCAATGACTTCATCAAGGCATCAGCCAAAAAAGCGGTGTCTGATATTTCAGATATCCGTCTGGTGACCAATTGTGAAAAATTAACGGCATATATCGAGCGGAACCAGACTAAATATTCCCGCAAAATGATGCGGATTAAACATTACCATGTGGTGGAAAAGACAGCGGAGGAACTGATACAGATAATCAATACAGTCCCCCGATGGCAGGGAGTATTTGATATCCGTGACGGACAGATTTATCTGAGGACCTTTAGGGATGTGGAAAATCTGATTGATTTATTCGATGAACGATATACGGTTTCGTTGGTGACGGGGGACGAATTTGATACGGATGTAAAAAGGCTGGCTGCTCCGTGAGGAATGGGAGGGGAGGATTAAAACACATGAAAATATGCATGGAAGCCTTCCGGCAGCCTTTGAGATATGTGTTCTGGAAATAGCCTATGGGAGATACGAAAAACACTGGAAAATCATGATTGACAGACGAACTGAAATTGGCTTATAATAAAGGTACAAAAAAGGCAGTTCACTCCAGTGAGTGGCTTCCAAAAAGTTATGTTTCTACAAAAATAGTCACATTTGCTTTGGAGGGCGGGTGACTATTTTTTTGTACCTATAATCATAACAACAAGTACTCCAAACGCTATCATTAAAGAAAGTGCCTCATATGTACTCATGTTATACCACCTCCTTTCGGAGATGGAAGTCACCCAGCAGTAGGAACTGCCTGCTTCCATTATACAAGACGGTAAACAGGCTGTAAATAGGAGAACAATAAAAGAAATCCTTGTTTAAAGCTTGAACTTATAGTAGACTTTATCTAACAAAAATCGAATGGAGAAACGATTTATGACTCATCAACATCAGAATAATATTAACATCCTTTTCGTCTGCCTCGGCAACATTTGCCGTTCCCCTCTCGCGGAATACATTTTCCGGGACATGGTAACCGGGAAGGGCAAGGGCGCGGATTTCTACATCGCATCCGCCGCCACCAGCACGGAGGAGATTGGGAACCCGGTCTACCCACCGGCCAGGAGGAAGCTTCAGGAGCACGGAATTTCCTGTGACGGAAAGAGGGCTGTTCAGCTTAAAAAGAGCGATTATGATAAGTATGATTACCTCCTGGGAATGGAAGAGCGCAACATTATTAATATGAAGCGGATTCTGGGCGGAGATCCGGATGGTAAGGTGTTTCGGCTTCTCGATTTTTCAAATCGCCCGCGCAATATCTCTGATCCCTGGTACACCGGAGATTTTGATACGGCGTACGAGGATATCAGAGAGGGATGCGAGGCTTTTCTGGATTTTTTGAATCAAAGATCACCACGTCAATCATGAGGCTTATAAAAGCTCGTCTTCATACGGGGTTCCCGCACCGGCGGCTGGACCCCGGCTTTTCTCCCGGCTTCGACCGACTTTAATATCCACGCCATATTGTCGGCCACGACCCGCATGGTCTGTAACCCCTCCAGGTCTTCTTTTACCTCATCCGGATGATCGCCGTGCACGCTGTTCCAGTACTGGGAAGCGATGACCGGCATCGATGAGATGAGAAAATACTTGTTAATCTGATCAAAAGCAGTGCTGGCGCCGCCCCTCCGGCAGCTCACAACGGCAGCCGCCGGTTTGCCGGAATAGAGGCGTTTGGCGTCATAAAAGGCCCGGTCGAGGAATGTTTTCAAACCTCCTGTAATACCTCCGAAATAGACGGGCGAACCGATCACAATGCCATCGGCAGCGCTGATTTTTTCAATCGAGGGATTAACGATATCATCAAAAACGCAGCGGCCTTTTCCCCAACAGCTCTTGCAGTCGATGCAGGGCTGCAGGTTATGGCGGCCGACATGAAGGATTTCCGTTTCAATTCCGTGTTTCTGAAGCTGGCATTCCACCTCGTGAAGGGCCGTGTAGGTACATCCGTCTTTATGCGGACTTCCGTTTATTAATAGTACTTTCATCTGATTCCTCCTCTGATTATTGGTATATAGCTCTATTGCCATTTTTAATCCATTATACTCCTTTAGAAAGAGAATCACAAACCCGGCGGGCACTATAAACCCGACAGGCGCCACAAACCCAGCAGGCACTACAAACCGCCATATTAGAATCCCAAATCTCAATACAAATCGATATGATATTTCTTCATCTTTCTCCACAAGGTAGCCGTGCTGATATTCAGTTCCTCGGCTGTTTTTCCGGGAGTTTGACACCTGAAAATCTTGCAAGCCTTATGGCTGCTTATTTTTTTGTCAAATTCAGAAAGTTTTTAGTGCGTAATAGCGTAATATATGATATA
>CATWBR010000547.1 GCA_958349075.1 uncultured Clostridium sp. | reverse complement strand
ATGTAATTAATTTCCATTTCTAATGTTTGTCCTTCAGATGCGGACAGGGCGGCCAGTGTATCCGGCCGCCCTGTCTGTATCCCAGTTCTTCAGTTGCATCTCAATATTAATCTTCCTTAGCCCAGTTATAAGCGCATTTTACCGCCTTATTCCAGCCTCGGATCCTGGTTTCCCGCTCCTCTTTGCCAATCCCGGGTTCGAATATGCAGTCGATGGCCCAGTTCCTCATCACATCTTCCGTGCTCTCCCAGTATCCTACCGCCAGGCCCGCCAGATAGGCGGCTCCCATGGCCGTCGTTTCCACGCACCGCGGACGTCTGACCGGAGCCTGGATGATGTCGGACTGCATTTGCATCAGCAGATTGTTGGCGCTGGCTCCTCCGTCCACCTTGAGCGAGGCCAGCTCGATACCGGAGTCTGCCTTCATGGCCTGAAGGACGTCATTCGTCTGGTAAGCCAGGGACTCCAGCGTCGCCCTGATGATATGGTATTTATTGACGCCGCGTGTGATTCCCACAATCGTACCGCGTGCATACTGATCCCAGTGAGGTGCGCCCAGCCCGGTAAATGCCGGAACGACATAGCAGCCACCCGTATCTTTTACCTTTCCGGCCATATACTCCGAGTCGGCCGAGGAATCAATGAGCCTCATCTCGTCGCGGAGCCACTGGATTGCCGCGCCTGCCACAAAGATGGAACCCTCCAGGGCATAATTTACCTTGCCGTCAATTCCCCAGGCAATAGTCGTGACAAGCCCGTTTTTTGAATAAACCGGCTGTTCTCCGGTATTCATCAGCATAAAGCAGCCTGTTCCGTATGTATTTTTAGCCTCTCCCGGTTTGAAACATGTCTGTCCGAACAGAGCGGCCTGCTGATCTCCCGCGGCTCCTCCTATCGGGATCGGACCGCCGAAGAACTGTGGATCCGCCTCCCCGTAAACGAAACTGGACGGTTTTACCTCCGGCAGCATGCACTTTGGAATATTCAGTTCTTCCAGGATCTCATCATCCCACTGAAGCGTTCTGATATTGAAGAGCATCGTCCGCGATGCATTGGAATAATCGGTCACATGGACTTTCCCGCGTGTAAGTTTCCAGATAAGCCAGGTCTCCACGGTACCGAAGAGCAGTTCTCCCCGCTCCGCCCTCTCCCTGGTTCCCTCCACGTTGTCCAGAATCCATTTGAGCTTGGTTCCTGAAAAATAGGCATCTATGACGAGTCCCGTCTTCTGGCGGAAGCTCTCCGTCAGTCCTTTTTCCTTCAGGGAATCGCAGTATTCGGAGGTTCTGCGGCACTGCCAGACGATGGCGTGATATACCGGCTCTCCCGTGTTCTTATCCCAGACGATCGTCGTCTCCCTCTGGTTTGTAATTCCAATGGCCGCGATATCGGATGCTTCGGCCCCGATCTTGGACATGGCTTCAACCGCCACTCCAAGCTGTGTGGACCAGATTTCATTCGCATCATGCTCTACCAGTCCCGGTTTCGGAAAATACTGCCTGAACTCTTTCTGAGCCGAACTGCATATCTCCCCTTTTTCATTAAAAAGAATACATCTGTTGCTGGTTGTTCCTGCATCCAGCGCCATTACGTAGCCTGCCATAAAATAATCCTCCCCGTATTTTTTCCGGAGCGGCCGGACATCTGTCAAATAAACCAGGTCTTATGGTTTGTGGAAGAGATAGCCGTAGCCCCCGCTTCGATTGCCCCGATAATATCGGCTTTGTCCGCAATCAGTCCGCCTGCAATGACAGGACATGAAACGAGCTTTGACACTTTCGTGATGATCTTCGGCATCAGGCCCGGAAGAATTTCCACCACATCAGGCTGCACGGCATGGTACTGTTTCCTGATATTGTCAAAAGCCATGGAATCAATGACAAAGAAACGGAACACCGTAATTAATCCCAGCTCCTTCGCCCGCTTGATAATCGCCATCTTGGTAGAAATAATTCCATCCGCCATTGTCTCCTGTTTTATAAAGTCCACCGCCACTTCTTTGCCCGAAAGTCCCGCGACCAAATCAATATGCACCATCGCCAGCTTTCCGGCATCCTTTATCATCTTCACCATCTGGGGAATCCTGATCAGATCCCCATAGAGAATAAACACTATCTGACTTTCTGATTCAAGGCACTTCTTAAGTCCCTCATCATCCTTGACCGCCGCAATCACCGGACAATCAATTAGTATATCGTTAAATGCATTCCGCATCCTCTATCCCCCGCCTTCTTTATCTTCTGCCTGCCTCCGGCACGGTACAAAGAACCCGGGGCCCATCGGCTATTTAAAGAAAAGAGCACTGTGATCGGCAGTGGCCTGCACTGTCAATAACCGGCTCCTTTCCTCTTGATTATATTCATTTTCACTCTAGCATATCGTTTTGGCTTTGTCAATAAAGAGACCAGGCCGGCAGTTGAGGAAGGGGGTTAGTTGAGCAGATGAGGACGCCGCCGGCAGGCCAGGGTCCGGGGTGGTGAGGAGACTGGTATGAGTCTTCAGTCCCGGCTTCAGGTTGTCGTGTGTGGGGAATCCGGCCAGAATGAATTACTCCGGGGACCGTTTGCACTCGGTGGAGTGC
>CATWBR010000546.1 GCA_958349075.1 uncultured Clostridium sp. | reverse complement strand
AGGGAATACAGTATGAAAATGGTGATTGGGGCGTTCTCACTGAAAAAATACTGCTTAACAAGGTAACGCTGTAACAGGAGTTGAGAAAACAGGAGGAGCTGTTTATGACAGAATTAGAAGCAATTAGGGCAAGGCACGCAGTTCGAAATTATATAACAAAACCACTTTCATCTGCAATTATCGACAGACTGAAAGAAGAAATTGAGCAGTGTAACCGGCTGGGAAAGCTGCATATTCAGTTGGTAACGGAAGATGATGGAGCGTTTAAAAGCTTGATTCCCCTTGTGGGAAGATTTAAAAATGTAAATAACTATATTGCCCTGGCAGCCAAAAAGCAAGGTGCTTTTTATGCGGAATGCGGCTACTATGGAGCCCGTCTTATGATTAGAGCCCAACAGGAAGGTCTTAATTCATGCTGGGTCACAAATACATACAATTCGAAAAGATGTCAGGTTTCGTTAGCTCCTGATGAGGAACTAGCCGGGGTTATTGCGATTGGTTATGGAACTACCGATGGTAAGCAGCATAAGTCAAAGAGCATGGAAGCTTTATGTAAGCCATGCAGTGATAAATGGTTTATAAATGGCATGAAAGTAGCTGTGCTTGCTCCAACAGGTCTTAACAAACAGAATTTTTTTATCGAAGCTGACGGGCACACCGTATCCATCCGCACTAAGGACAACAGTCCGATGTCTCAAATTGACAGCGGCATTGTGAAATACCATTTTGAGATTGGCGCCGGAAAGGAAAATTTTATTTGGAAATGATTGAAACAAATGCTCATCCGGCCGTTAAGACGCAGAGCCGATAACCTACGTGAATGAAACTCATGGTTATCGGCTCTTTATTGTATCACGGGACGTGCCCTGTTAAATAAGGATACGGCGGTATCAAAGACAATGAGATATCGCTGTGTCTTATTTTTACCGGCTTATTAGCTGTCCGATATTTTTAATCAGTACCGATATGGTTCCATCCTCATTTGTAATAAATTCCACGTGATCCGGATTTCTGTATTCTTCCATCGGTATCGAGATTTCAATGCCCGTGTCGGTGGTCAGATGCTGTTTCTGGAATTTTTTGATCGTCTGCTCGCTCTTTGGCTGGACCGTCTCATAAGACATGTTATACTTGTCAAGCTTCTCGTCCAGATCGACCTGCATATCGGGGCTGTCCGGGAAAATCTTCTCCTTGATTGTAGCGACCTTGATCTCGCCCTGCTCCTCCAGTTCGGTACAGAGAACATTTTTAATTTCCATTCTGCGTTCAGGCGCTTCGTCGCCGTAATATTTCTTATTCACCTGCTCTACCGCTCTTGTTACAATATCCAGTTTGGATTTCTGGGAGAGGGGAGCATGGCATTCCAGGAACAGTTCGGAGAAATAGAACCGCTTTTCACCGTTGACCTCGTATTTTTTCTCGGTCAGGAGAATACTGCCGTCCGACAGATTAACGACAAAGGCCTCGGAGAGCTTCTGCCCCTGTGCGGGGAGCAGGGCGCGCTGAAGAATAATATCATTGCGGTTGCCGCCGTCGGCTTCCCTGGTGGCGTGGGTGTAGGATGTTTTGTAGTTCATCTTCAGAAATGCCAGATAATCGTCACCGGCACAACTGAAAACCAGGATGGCTATATCGGCGGCGGGAATGTCGATGTTGGAGTTCATGATATCATAGAGATTCTCTGCAAGCTGCTTGCTGGTCTCCACAAAGTTCTCAGGGGTGCAGTTCTCAATCAGTTCTTTTAATGGGGAACTGTCGGAGAAGCGGCACTGCTTAATATCGTCGCTCTCGGTAATCTTTTCAATATGGGCCTTCAAAAAATCGGAAAAATCAGGTCCAATCTCCATGGCCTGATCGGAGAGCACCGGGATACCGACCGAGGAATCCAGGATGTGGATGATGGCTGCTTTCATGATTATATCGTCACTTTTCATTGTGTTGTCCTCCTTGCGTATGGTACTGCGATGAGGCCGGGGGGTATGTAAGCTGTCTGTACAGAGCCGGCGGTTTTCAGGGCAGTATTAGTATTATAGCGGAAACAGGAGGGAAATTCAACAGAAGGAGGTGAGAAATGAGGACGCCGCCGGGACGGTCGGGGGACGGGATGGTGAGGGGAAGGTTATGAGTCTTCAGTCCCGGGTTTTAATTTGGTCGCGGGTGGGGAATCCGGGCAGAAAAAGTTCCTGCGGGAAACGCTTGCGCTCTTCGGAGTACATAGCGGACACTAACCTCGAAAAGACCTTGGTAAGTGCCGATGGACTCCAGGTTCCCTCCGGAATCTTTTTCTCCCTCCTTCCCCACCGGGAAGGTTATGGACGGAACTGAAGACGCGAAGCTTACTGCCATCCCGTCCCCGGGCCGGAGGCTGCTGAATTGTCCTGTTTCTTCACCAGGGGGAAGATATGGTCGCGGCCACTATATGCATCCGGTGCTTTTACGGTTTCTGGATATCGCAGCCAATGAGGAAAAGCTAGCGAATTACAGTTGAAATTTCTGTTTTTTTATAACCGGTTTTAAGGCAATAAAAGAGCAGAAATAACCTTAAAAAAGAAAAGGTGCTTTTTCCGATGAGGAACAAAAATCATGTTCTGATA
>CATWBR010000545.1 GCA_958349075.1 uncultured Clostridium sp. | reverse complement strand
CTATAAATATAGTTGCCCCGGTGAAGGGGATTAGCCAGTCTATCAGGAGGATACAGGATGGGAAGAAGCAGGAAAAAACAGCCCGACGGGCCGGTTCAGCCTGAAAACTCCGACCAGTCTGTGAATATAAACAGAGCGGACAGCGGGACAGCAGAGGAAAGTAAAAAGACAGGGGATGGAACAGAGGTTGTAAAAAATGCCGCAAAAGATGATGCACGAGAGAATGCACCCAAGGCCGGGAAAGATTTATCCGGAGAACCGGTGGTAAAAAAATCATCAGCGGCAAAAGATTCAACTGCGATAGAACATTCATCAGCAATCAAAGAAGTATCCACAATAAAAAAATCGTCGGCCGGAAAGACGCCTTCAAAAGAGCAGCCTACAAAAGAGCCGGTGTCCCGGAAAGCGTCTTCAAAAAAAGTACCGGCCAAAGAATCGGCAGCAACACAGGATAAGAAAAAAGAGATAAAGAAAGTTCCGTCAAGAGAAAGGCCAAGAAGCAGGAAAGCGGCCGACTCACAGAATCACCCTGTCGAAGTCCGGGAAGTTCCTGAGGCCGGGAAAAAAACGGCCGGTAACTCGGATACAAGGGGAAGACATTCCAGAAAACAGGGACAGGCCTCGGAACAGGCCCCTGGACAAGCCCCGGTAGAGTCCCGGGACAGGCGGCGAAGCGCCTCAAGAGGGAAACAGTCGGCGGCAGACAATGAACTGCGCCGTTATATTCTGCTGCTCAGCGTTCCGCTGATCGCATTGATACTGGTGGTGGTGCTCCTGATTTCGGGAAATTTCAGGGGATCCGGGGAGGCGGTTACGGCTGCTCCTTCCAGACACAGCGTGGATACGCTTCCGGAAAATGCGGAGATACCCGTCATTGAACCGGATACCAAGGAATACTTCCATGATTTTGGAGGAAGCATTCTGTCTCAGGATACGGTTCCCGAGATTAACCAGTTGATGGAACAGTATTTCCTCGCGACCGCAGATTGTGATATGGGAACATTTCTCCATCTTTTCACATCTCAGGACACCAGTGAGGAAGAGCGGTTCCGTCAGGACTTTGAAAAACAGAAACAGTATATAGAAGGATACCGGAATATCTCCTGTTACACGACTCCGGGACTTGATGAGAACTCCTATGCGGCATATGTCTATTATGAAATTAAATATGTCGGGGTGGAGACACCGGCGCCGAGCCTTGTCCAGATATATGCGGTCAAAGGAGATGACGGCATTTACAGAATCTATGATCAGGAGATGTCACTGGAGCTGGAAGATTTCTTGGAACAGCTTTCGGTTAATGAGGATGTCAGGCTGTTGATTTCCCAGGTGGATCAGCAGGCAGAGGAAGCCATGGCAGCGGATCCGGCCCTTAATGAGCGGATTCAGTATATGAAGCAGGGACCCGACTATATGCGTGGAGAGGAAACCCAGGCTCCGGAAACCCAGTAGGGGGACCAGACGCAGCAGTAATCCCGGAATAAATATTAAAAGATAAAGAAGAGGCAGCAAAATGGATGTAAAAGATTTTTACTATGACTTACCACAGGAACTGATTGCACAGGATCCGCTGGAGGATCGTTCGTCTTCCCGTCTCCTGGTGCTTGATAAGGACACAGGGGAGATAGAGCACAGGGTTTTCAGGGATATTTTATCTTATCTCAGGGAGGGGGACTGTCTTGTTATCAACGACACAAAGGTAATTCCCGCCCGTCTGATAGGAAGCAAAGAGGGAACCGACGCCAAAATCGAGGTTCTGCTTTTGAAACGCAAGGAGAATGACACATGGGAGACGCTTGTAAAACCGGGTAAGAAGGCAAAACCGGGTACCGTTATAAGCTTCGGAGACGGCCTTTTAAAGGGTACGGTAATCGATGTGGTGGAAGAAGGAAACCGTCTGATTCAGTTCTCCTATGAGGGGATCTTTGAGGAAATCCTGGATCAGCTTGGCCAGATGCCTCTTCCTCCCTATATCACCCATCAGTTACAGGATAAAAACCGATACCAGACTGTTTACGCAAAACATGAGGGGTCTGCCGCCGCGCCGACAGCGGGACTGCATTTTACAAAAGAACTGTTAAAACAGATTGAGGATATGGGGGTGAAAATTGCCCATGTCACGCTTCATGTGGGCCTTGGCACGTTCCGTCCAGTAAAGGTGGACAACGTCCTGGATCATCACATGCACTCCGAGTTCTATATCGTGGATGAGGAAGAGGCCGAGAAGATAAACAGCACAAAGAGAGACGGCGGACGCGTTATCTGTGTGGGAACGACAAGCTGCCGTACTCTGGAATCAGCAACGGGGGAAGACGGAATTCTGAGAGCCGGAAGCGGCTGGACGGAGATCTTTATTTATCCCGGTTATAAGTTTAAAATTCTGGACTGCCTGATTACCAACTTCCACCTGCCGGAATCCACTCTGGTTATGCTGGTTTCCGCACTGGCAGGACGTGAGCATGTTCTGGCGGCTTATGAGGAGGCTATTAAAGAGAGATACCGGTTCTTCAGCTTTGGGGATGCGATGTTTATTATGTGAGGATTTTATTGAGGAAGGAGAACGCCGCCGGGACGGCCGGAGGGCGGAATGGTGAGGGGAGA
>CATWBR010000544.1 GCA_958349075.1 uncultured Clostridium sp. | reverse complement strand
GTGCTGTCCAAGCGTCAATGATCTGATAGAAATCTATTACCCGAAGCTGGTGCCTTATATGGCTCCCGTCGTATCTCCTATGGTGGCGCACGGACGTATGCTTAAGAAAGAGTATGGTGAAGGCACGAAGGTGGTATTTGTCGGTCCCTGCATTGCAAAGAAGAAAGAATCCGCGGATTTGAGAAATGCGGCGAGCATCGACGCCGTTCTGAATTTTAATGATATTAAAAAATGGCTGCAGGACGAACAGATATCACCGGCCGACTGCGAGGACCTTCCGTTTGCGCACCTGGAACCGGGGGTAAACCGGCTATATCCGGTAACGGGCGGAGTAATCAGCTCTGTCCTGTCCACAGGCAGTCAGATGGACAACTATAGAAAGTTTCATATTCACGGAACGAAAAACTGTATTGAATTCTGCGACAGCATGATGGCCGGAGAGATCAGCGGAAGTTTTATCGAGATGAACATGTGCACGGGAGGCTGTATCAACGGATCGGCTCCCCTGGACAAGGAAGTTTCCCGGTTCAGGGTAAAGATCGATATGGAGGAGCGGATTTCCAGGGAGCCTGCCGACGGCGGGCTGCTGCGCGGCATGAGTGAAGGGGTGGGTCTTGAAAAGCAGTACCGCGACCGCTCCACAAACGACCTGCTGCCCACGGAGGAGCAGATCCGGCAGATCCTTGCCAAAACGGGCAAGAAGACACCGGAGGATGAGCTGAACTGCGGAGCCTGTGGTTATTCCACCTGCAGGGAGAAGGCAGTTGCCGTTTTCCAAAAGAAGGCGGAGCTTAATATGTGTATCCCCTACATGCATGACAGGGCAGAATCCCTGGCAAACCTTGTGATGGACACATCCCCAAACCTTGTCATGATCGTGGATGGGGATATGAAGATAATGGAATATTCCGCGGTGGGGGAACGGTATTTCGGGAAGACAAGAGCCGAGGCGATCCAGATGTATTTGTTTGAGTTTATTGATCCGACGGATTTCCAGTGGGTCTATTCAACCCATCAGAGTATCCGGGGTAAAAAGGTGGATTATCCCGAATACAACCTGTCGGCCCTGATCAATATTGTATACGTGGAGAAAAAGGATGTGGTCCTTGCAACCATCATCGATATCACGGAGCAGGAGTACCAGGCTAAAAAATATTATGAGAAGAAGCTGAATACAGTGGAACTGGCTCATGAGGTAATCAGGAAGCAGATGACGGTTGCCCAGGAGATAGCCGGACTGCTGGGAGAGACGGCGGCGGAGACAAAAATTACGCTGCTGGATCTGTGCGACTCCCTGTTAGAGGACGGAGAGGAAGAGCAGGCATCCGGCAGAAAAAAGAAGAGACGGGGCGCAGCCTCTGTATCCGAAACGGAAGGCAGGGGATAGAGAATGGGAATTAAGGTCGATATTGCGTACAAAAGCCTGAATAAGAATGAAGAGGAACTCTGTGGCGATAAGGTGGAGATTCTGCACACGGAAGATTCCCACATCCTGATTCTGGCCGACGGCATGGGAAGCGGTGTGAAGGCCAATATTCTGGCAACGATGACCTCCAAGATTCTGGGGACCATGTTCCTGAGAGGAATTTTACTGGAAGAATGTGTGGAGACGATTGCGGAGACACTGCCGGTCTGCAAAGTCAGGCAGATGGCGTATGCGACATTCAGCATCCTTCAGGTTTACGATGACGGCTCCGCCTACCTGGTGGAATTCGACAATCCGGGCTGTATTTTCATCCGCAACGGAAAGATCATGAAGATACCGGAGAATTACCGGATGATCGAGAACAGGCGGATCAACGAGTACCATTTTAATGTGCAGATGGGGGACGCCTTTGTCCTGATCAGCGACGGCGCCATCAATGCGGGCGTCGGGGAGCTGCTGAACTTCGGCTGGAACTGGGACAGCGTGGCGGAGTATGCCCTGAGGGAGTATGGAAAAACGATCTCTGCGATGCATCTGGCGGCGGCAGTCAGCCAGGCCTGCGATGACCTTTACCAGTACCGGCCGGGTGACGACACCACGGTGGCCGTGCTGAGGATTGGTGAGAAGAAACTGATCAACCTGATGACGGGGCCGGCGGCCAACCAGGAAGATGACGAAGCGATGATAGAAGACTTTATGGCCGACGGGACTGCGATTAAGATAGTATGCGGCGGAACCAGCGCTAACATCGTAGCACGCATCCTGGAAAAGAAGATTGATGTATCGGTTGGGGAGATCGACCCGAATATCCCTCCGACGGCATACATAGAGGGAATCGACCTTGTGACGGAAGGGGTGGTAACCCTGAACCGAGTTCTCAAGTTCCTGGAACAGTACACAAGGGATGATGAGATAGATGAAGAATTTTTTATGGAACTGGACAAGCCGAACGGAGCGTCAATGCTTGCAAAACTGCTGATTGAGAGCTGCACCGATTTACATCTCTACGTAGGAAAGGCCGTGAATGGAGCCTACCAGAATACGGAACTGCCGTTTCAGCTTGGCGTACGGCAAAAGCTGGTGGATCAGATTGAGGACGTGATGAGGCGGCTGGGAAAGACGGTGTCGGTGAAGTATTATTAGTGTGCTGACACGATTATATCTGGTAAAATTCCGCAGGATATTTTTCTGAGAG
>CATWBR010000543.1 GCA_958349075.1 uncultured Clostridium sp. | reverse complement strand
GAGTGAAATAAAAGAAAAAATTATAAATATTACAATGGATGAGGCGATTAAACAGGTTTATGATGAGGTACTTTATTTTAACCTAACCAGAGGAAAACTTATATTTCGGCAGGGAAACGGGCGGTTGGATTTAGGTGAAAACGAAGATCGTGTCAATTTTGAAGACATTTTGTCAAAGGTTCATCCCGATGACAGGGACGAGTTTCAAAGGATATTTTCGCCGGAAAATATGAGGGAGCGCTTTAAAGAGGGCAAAACGACAGGGTACATGGAATGCCGCAGGCTTGGAACGGATGGGAGATATCATTGGTATGCCACTACCTTAAAAATGGCAGAGGGAGAGCATGATGATAAAATCATGCTTGCTCTCATTGCCAATATTGAAGAGAAAAAGCAGTTGGAAAGAGAAAAAAACGATCTGCTTTCCTGCATTATGAATCTTTTTGGCGAATTTCTTCTGGTAGATCTTAATTCAGGCAGATATTTGGTATATAAAAGCGACGGCCAGTTGGAAACCATGTTTCAGGAAAAAACCTTCAGTCAGTTCAACCGCCTGTATGGCGAGACTCTAATCCATCCACACGACAGGAAACGTTTTTTTGATTCTTTTACACTCGAGAATATCAGAAAAAGTATGGGGAGCGGAAAAGATCAGATTGTTGTGGAAGTCCGTAGAAAAGACGCTATGGGAGAATACCGTTACTGTGAACTGATCGGAACCTTTCTGAAAGACGGAGACGGCGTGGCGGATAAAATGATGCTGACATACCGGGATACGGATGAACTGACAAGAGCCAGGATAGAAGAGAAACATGCCAATCAGCGCTTTGTGCGCGCGGTAAACGATTCCTACAACGAGATTTACGAGGGAGAATTGTATTCCGACTATCTGAAACAGTGGAAGGGGGACACGGCAGAGCAGCATTTACATTTTGTCCCATCCATTACAGAGCAGATTGACTGGGCGGCCGGGGCGGTGATCCATCCTGGAGAGAGGGAAGAGTTCAGAAAAATACTGCAGCCGGAAAATCTGAAAAGGGAATTTGAGAGCGGAAAAACGGAGGTAACAACCAGATATCGGCGCATGGCTGCTTCGGGAACTTACCGTTGGTATTCGATGCACATACAGCTCCTTGAAATGACGACGAGCTGTATCAGGGTCATGTATTATCTGAGAGATGTTGATGATGTGAAGAAGGAGGAAGAAAGAAAGCAGGCAGAGCTTCAAAATGCCCTTGCCATGGCTGAGAAGGCAAATAAAGCCAAGACAGATTTCCTATCCCGGATGAGCCATGATATAAGGACGCCGATGAATGTTATCATCGGAATGTCATCCATAGCCAAGTACATTCTGCAGGGACCGGCAGTACTCAAGGCGGAAAAGCTGCTGGCTTCGGACCGGCTGCAGGGGGAAGAAAAGCCGAAGAATAAAGAAAAGCTGCTCAACTGCCTGGAAAAGATTGAAATATCGGCCACCTTTTTACTGTCCCTGATCAATGACATTCTGGACATGTCGAAGATTGAGAGTGGAAAGATGGGAGTCACATTTGGGGAAATGAACCTGAAAGAGGTAATACACAGTGTTGCAGTTCTCAGTGAAGTTCAGGCGGAGGAGCGCAGTCAGGAATTTTCGGTAACGATTGCACCTGAAGTAGGTACGTATTATTTCTGTGACAGTCTGAGACTGAACCAGATTCTCATGAATCTTTTAAGCAACGCGTTAAAGTATACACCCGAAAAAGGAACGATTACCCTCTCGGTTACGGCGGATTCGGAGAAAGAAGATGTCCAGCTTGTCCGTTTTGTGATAGCAGATACAGGAGCAGGGATGTCGGCTGAGTTTATGGAACGGATGTTTGAACCGTTTGAGCAGGAGGATTCCGGAGGAAGCAGGATATTCGAGGGAACAGGCTTAGGGCTTTCTATCAGCAGGAGACTGGTAGAGCTTTTGAGCGGTACGGTCAGTGTGGAGAGTGAACCTGGCACAGGTACAACTTTTACCGTTGTTATTCCCATGAAAAGATCGGAAAAAGTACCGGTGATGGAAGAAAGATTGGGTAAAGGGCAGACATGCGAAAGAATCAAAGGAGAAGACAGGTTTCGCAGCGCACGTATTCTTCTGGTGGAAGATAACGAGATTAACAGAGAAATTGCGGAAATGCTGCTGGAGCGAAAGGGCATAACAACAGAGTGTGCCGTCAACGGTGAAGAGGCGGTTGCCATTTTTGAAAGCTCTGCTCCGGGATGGTATGATGCCATTCTTATGGATATCAGGATGCCTGTCATGAATGGAATTGAGGCAACAAAGAAAATCAGAAATTCGAAGCACCAGGATGCTGCGTGCGTACCGATTATCGCCATGACTGCCAATGCCTTTAACGATGAGCGGGAGGAAGCTTTGAAAGCCGGAATTAATGATTATTTGACAAAGCCGATTGATGCGGGAGTACTATATAGCTGTCTTGAGAATTTTATATAGAAACCCGGCTCCCGGGGAACCGCGGTACGGTAAGAGGTGAAAGAGGAAAATCAACATGAAAGAATACGCCTTGGAGAATGGTATTGGGGTGGCACGAGAAAAATATAGGGAAAAATGAAATATGTAGTTGACAATTTTGGAAAATCATTATAT
>CATWBR010000542.1 GCA_958349075.1 uncultured Clostridium sp. | reverse complement strand
CGCCGCGGGCCGCCGTTAATAACATCGATCTGTGTCTTCATAGAGAGATTCCTTTCTACTAATGAATGAAGATTATTCACTGAAAGTGCTTTTTATATCCCCGCTGTGACGCGGGGATGCTTTGGGATTATGGTTCGTTCTCATATGTGGTTAAAATGTCATTTAAAAATTTTTTGATACGTTTGACGCGTTCTTCTCCCGGAAGTTCCGTTTGCAGCAGCATGCCAAGCTGGCCGTATACGCAGAACGAAGCGGCAGTCTGTGTATCTTCAAGCTGCACTTCACCGCGCTCATTCGCCAGATCTAACTGGGCTTTGACGATGGGGAGCAGTTTGGCACAGACAGACATGGAAAGCTGAACGTGAATCTTTTGCCCCTCCGGTCCGTGGAAGAGTTTATAAGTATCATCGTCATTTTTTTCTGCATCCAGGAAGGTTGGCATCCGGGTAATCAATTCCTTAAGCGTTATATCGCCGCGGTTTAAAACCGAGGCCATCCGGTCTGCCAGCAACTGTGCATATTGGTCGACAGCCGTGTCAAACAGTATCTCCTTTGAGGGAAAATAGCGGTAACAAAGTCCCTGCGCCACATTCATTTCCCTTGCGATATCGGAAATTGAAGTTTTTTCATATCCCTTTTCGCAGAATAACCGGATCGCGGTATCTAATATTTCCTGCCTGCGTTCTTCTGGATCCTTTGTGATACGAGGCATATATCCACCTCCTTTGAGCTCAGGTTAAGAATAACACAAATGATTCTATCTGTCAATGAATCATATTCATTCATGCGTTGATTCGGTTCTGCCTGTGAACAGTAACCTTTGTTTAAGAAGAAAGCAGGAATGAATTTTATCGTCGGAACCGTAGTGGACGGAAGCGGGAATATGTGCTAGAATTCGCTTAAGGTACGGTGTGAAAAATAGTGATACGGTGTGGAAAAAGTGATACGGTGTGGAAAAAGTAATACGGTGTGAAAAAAAGTGAGAGCCGCGGGAAAAAGCCCGGGGCCGGAAGTTGTGACGGGAGGGTCTGATGGATATTCAATTAAGAAAATGGCGGCAGGAAGATAAAGAAAGGCTGATGAAAATATGCAATGGGACGGACCGGAGCTATCTGGCAGAAAGACTGCCCTTCCCATACACGGAAAAAGACGCCGACTGGTGGCTTGGAATGGTTGGGGAACAGGACGGCAGGACCGGAATATTCCGCGCTGTTGTTGCGGACGGTGAATATGTGGGGAATATAAGCGTGGAGCAGAAGAGCGATGTCTACCGCCGCGGCGGAGAGATAGGATATCTGCTCTTAAATGGCTGTTGGTCCAGGGGAATTGCTACCGAAGCGGTCCGCCAGATATGCCTGACTGCCTTTGAAGAACTGGATATAATCAGAATAACGGGACTGGTATACGAACCGAATGCAGCGTCCCAAAAGGTTCTTAAAAAGAATGGTTTTACCCATGAGGGAACACTCAAAAATGCGGTGACGAAAGACGGACAGACTTATAATCTGTGTATATTTGGAAAATGCATCCGGTAACAGGGCGAAGGATGCGGTAAAACGGTAAGAGAAGGGAAGAGGGAGGAATCGGTATGCTGATACGCACGGCGAAAAAGGAAGAGCTGGAGAAGGTAGTCTCGCTCTATTATTCCATGATTGACGGAATGCAGAACGAAACGTATAAACCTGGCTGGAAGAAGGGCGTATATCCGGACGAAAAGTTTCTTAGAGAAGCGATTGAAAAGCAGGAACTGTATGTTGGTATTTCAGATAATGAGTTTGTCGGAGCAATGGTGGTGAATCATGAGGCCGCCGACGCTTATGGGGCAATTGAATGGAAAACCGCCGCAAAGTATGGGGAAGTGACGGTTATACATGCTCTGGGGATATCACCGGAACATCAGAGACAGGGGCTGGCCGGGGAGATGGTAAGGGATGTCATTGCCCGCGCTCCCGAAAACGGACAGAAGGCAGTCCGGCTCGATGTCCTGGCCGGCAATATTTCGGCACAGGAATTTTACTTATCTTTAGGATTTGAATACCGCGGTACGGTGCAGCTATTTTATGAGGATACGGGGCTGACGGAGTTCCTTCTGTACGAATATGTGATTCAGGCTTAGGGCATGGAGGATACCGGATGGGTCTTTCACCGCCTCTTTCTCCGCTCCGTCAGCCAGACAAGGAGGCAGCCGGTAAAATAACAGAGAATATCTCCGACATCGAAAGTAGAGCCGAGGATGATCATTGCTAACCGGTTATGCTCAAGCCCCAGCAGTCTGCCCAGGTGGAAGTACTGGAGAATTTCGACGGCCAGTGCAAAGAAAAATACATACCAAATCATATTTTTCATCCCATAGGGATGCAGAGCCCTTAAAAAGAAATAGATTAAAATTACAACCAGCATATCGCCGACATAAGGACGGATGAAGCGGTCATGGACACAGATGCCGATAAAAAGTTCGATACATAAAAGGATGAAAAAGGCGCCCAGGTAGCGCAGACGGACGCCGGTTGTGTTTTTCGAATTCATGAGTTACCTCCCTGAGTGTTCATAGATGCGCAGGTATACTGTCTATTTTATAGACAGTATACCATGTATTTACAGGAATAGTATTATTTTCTATTTGACAGAAGCAGTTTAGTATGATAT
>CATWBR010000541.1 GCA_958349075.1 uncultured Clostridium sp. | reverse complement strand
TTACAATACGATACAACCGATAACCTTCTTGTCAAGACTGCGGACAACATCCAGCTCCTGTTCAATTCCAGAGAACATGGAACTGCCGCGCTGCTCTACAATAACCACGGCGTCACAAGATGCCGCTTTTTTGATGGCAGAGGCATCTTTGCCAAGGTTACCGCCTACGGTAAGCGCTACATTGCCCAGCATGGCAGAAAGCCCCGTATGAACCCGCTCAAGTCTCTCATTATCGACTGTGCCCACAAGAATGACGTCCTTGATGCTGTCCTGCTCAATATAATTGATCGCATTGGCTGCTACCACCTCAAAAGTCCTGTCATCCTCCATCTCTCTGGCGGATATACCTTCCAGCCTGTCCAGCCATCTGTCAACAAATGCAAATGCCTGCTTTTTATCATGCTTGCTGAAAACTCCAAGAACCATAATGCCATATCTTCGTTTCAACTCTTTCTCACTGACCAGCTTATCACTCATCAGGAATGCCACACAGAGGAAGAATACCACAATAAATGCGCCAAGCACACCGCCGAGTACCGCATACTTGATCGCGCTCTTTAAAACACTTGACTTGCTTAAAAGGCTGTTCTTAGGCTCTTCCAGCTCAGACAGCTCTTTTGTCTTTTCTTTCAGACTGATATCAAGCTGATCGGTATTGGCCGCGAATTCTGTCTGAGTCTTGTCCAGCTCTAAATCTACCGTTACAAACTGAGATTCATCCACAAGATTGTTCTCGTGTTCACCGATTGCTTCCGTAATGCTTTTCTGGGAAGATGCGATACTGTCCTTAATATATCCCATGACATCACTGGCTGTCTTTCGGGTATCTCCGATAACGGTGATATCCAGCATATTATTATCATAGTCCGGCTCGATTTTCACCAGTTCTTTCAGGTAACGGATGCCCATCTTACTGTTCATTTTACCTAAAACATAATTATACATCTCACCGTTCTGTGCTATGGACATATAAGCTTTCAGAATACTGGCGGATGTGTTCGGGTTCTGATAAACCATGCCCGGCATAATTGAATAATCTGTCGAAATATAGAATGTAGCTGTCTCAACGTACTCATCATATGGATTAATATTCATCAGAATCGACTGTTCTTTATACTCTTTCTGGCTTTCAATATTATCCTGAAGATTTTTGATTTCTTTTTCCAGGCGATCCTTTGTAGAGGTATACTGCTCCATGTTCATCTTGTATGTATCCTGATTCTTCTTTACATACTCTTCGTCACTGAGCTGTTTGATCCCCTTCACAGTTTTAAGGCCGCCGAGTAAAACAGCGAAAATCACGGCAATAACTATGATCGGACGCCACCTGCGAAGTACGGCAAACATCAGATCTTTCAAATCAATTTCCTGTTCATAATTGTTGTTCGGTTCCATCGGACAAAACTCCTCCTATTGTACATGCTTTTCTTATCTTAGCATAAACACTGAAATTGTGCAATTGGGATTGGGCGGAAAATCCTGTAAAATACTTTACGATTTCCTTATGCTGTCGATTCGCATACACCCAAAAATCCTATTCCTTCCTATATATAATAGCATTCGCTCTAAATCGGGTAACCCCTGAATCGGATCATGGAATTAACCCCCGCCGCGGCCCCTAACCTACGAAAATCATACCGCAGTCATCTGATCCATATAGGCTCTCTTCTGGCTCATATTACTATGGACATAGATATCCATCGTAATCTTCACGGAAGAATGTCCCAAAATTTCTGAAAGGGACTTGCTGTCAAACCCGTTCTCTATCCACTGGGATGCAAATGAGTGCCGCAGGGCATGGATATTGATGTCAGGCAGTCTGAGCTTCTTTAAAAGGTTTTTAAAGCGCCTCTGGACGCCTCTCGGTTCCATACAGCTCATCCTTCCCGTCAGAAGGTAACAGGCCCCGTCTCGCTTTTTTTCTCCCAGCCTGATAAGCATGAAATCAGGAAGAGGGATATCGCGCTGAGATGTTCCCGTCTTGGGTGTTCCGATATAGAGACGCGTTTTAGCAGTTGTACTTTTCAAATCCGTATTCCGAATCCGGGAAACCGTTCGCCTGATATGAAGCACGCCTTCCTCTAAATCCACGTCCTCCCATTTCACGCCGCACAATTCACCGACCCTGATCCCGGTGCTGAGTGATAACAAAAGACCCAGCTCAAAGTTGGTCCTGCATCCGGCCAGCCAGCTTAAAAGCTTCCGTCTGTTATCCTGACTCAAAAGCTTCATTTCATTTCCTCTGTCCCTTGGAAGGAAAAAATCCAGCGTCTCAGCCGGATAGATTCCTCTCCTCTCACCCGTGTGGATAATACTTTTCAAAAGAAAAAGTATCAGTCTCAATGTGTTTGCCGATAACCCCTGTCTCTGTCTGTCCAGAATAAATTCTGTAAGAACCTCATTGTCCATCTTTTCCATCTCTACAGAACCGAGCGCCGGTCTGATGTGTTTCTGGATGAGCGTTGCATAGCAGGCAAACGTGCTCGGTTTAACCTGATACCTCATGGAGAGCTTCCACGCCTCGCACAGGTGCGAGATTGTGTGATTTTCTGATGGGTCAATTTGTTTCTTTTCTTCTTGTGTCATAATCCTCTTCTCCTTTGCAAATTCTTATCCAATTACGGATAGGAATATCATAGCAAAGCATACTCTATAC
>CATWBR010000540.1 GCA_958349075.1 uncultured Clostridium sp. | reverse complement strand
ATTATATTCAGGGAGGTTTAAAATGAAGATTAGATTAATGGACTGTACGCTCAGAGATGGGGCAAATGTGGTGGGAAAAGGGTTTTCGGCAGAAATAACAGACATGGTTCTGGAGGGGCTGACGGCCTGTCATGTGCCGATTATCGAATTTGGAAATGCCGGCGGAATCGGAGCCTATGAGGTAGCCGGTTTCACGGATGCCTTGACAGACAAAGAATATTTAGACATTGCGGAAAAATATAAGGGACGTTCTTCGGAACTCGGCATGTTTTTAAATGCGAACCGGTACCGTGAAAAGAACGTGGAGCTGGCGGCGGAAAGAGGACTTTCATTTCTGCGGGTCGGAGCAGATGCAGGTGATGCAGATATTTCCCTTCAGGCAATAAGAGATATCAAGAAAAACAATTTAAAAGCGTTCTATTCCTCCATGAAAGCATACCTTTTAAGCCCTGAGGAACTGGCGGAAGAGGGGAAAAAGCTGGAGGCTGCAGGACTTGACGAGATTACGATTATGGATTCGGCGGGTACGATGCTGCCGGACGAGGTCGCCCTTTATACGCAAAAGCTGGCAGACGCCGTATCCATCCCCGTGGCATTCCACTGTCACAACAATCTCGGGCTTTCGGCGGCTAATGCAATGGCTGCTTACCAGAACGGAGCGGCAATACTTGACTGTGGTCTGATGGGAATGGCGAGGAGCGCCGGAAATCTTGCTACGGAGATTTGCACGGCGATGATGCAGCGCTGTGGGCAAATGGATGAAATCGACCTTTACGGAATGTTGGATTTTATTGAAAAACGCCTGCAGCCCGCGATGGAGCCATACAATTACCACAATCCCGTAACGCCCCTGGATCTCACCCTCGGATTTTCAGGCTGCCATTCCAGCTTTGTAAAACAATTCAAAAAAGTGGCGGAAGAAAAACAGGTGAATCTGTACCAGTTGATCGTAAAGGTGTCGGAGATTGATAAAAAGAAGCCGTCGGAAACTCTCATAACAGAGGTTGCCGACACACTGAAACAGGATATGAAATAACGGGAAATATGGCGGAAATAAATAGAACAGGAGAATGATATGATAAAGGTAGTCCTTGCGGGAAACTATCCCGCACATACATATGAGGCGGTTCGTAAGGCCCTTCCGGCAGAGCAGTTTGAAGTGAGCCGTGTAGAAACAGAGGAAGCCTACAAAACAATGACTGATGCAGAAATCATGATACTGCGCATTTTTAAAGCTCCGAGGGATGTGATTGAAAGAAACAGGAATTTAAAAATGATTATGCGCTGGGGAGCCGGATACGATTCGGTGGATATCGAGGCGGCGGCAGAGCATGGAGTGCTTGTCACCAACACGCCGGGAGCAAATGCGGCGGCCGTATCGGAGCTGAGTGTTCTGCTGATGCTGGCCGCAGGCAGGAAACTATTGTGCCATACGGAAAGTCTGGGCAGGGGAAAATGGAGTAAGAATACATTTATCAATGATTCCGTTTCCCTGAATCACAAACTGGTGGGAATTGTCGGCGGCGGCAATATCGGCCGCCAGGTGGCAAAAAGGGTGCAGAGTTTCGGAGCAGAAGTGCAGTACTACGATAAATTTCGTCTTCCGCCGGAGATGGAAGACGAGTATCGGATGAAATACGTTTCTTTTGATACCCTGCTTGAAACGTCTGATATCGTAAGCCTCCATATTCCTCTGACGGACAGCAGCCGCCATATGATAGGCGGAGAGGAGATTGCACGGATGAAAGACGGGGCGATACTGGTTAATGCGGCCAGGGGCGGCCTGGTGGACGACCATGCGCTTGCCGCGGCTGTCGCATGCGGGAAGCTCAGAGGAGCCGGACTGGACTGCGTAGAGCAGGAACCTCTGCCCCAGGGACATGAACTGCTTGAAAACCCCAATATTGTGATTACTCCCCATGTGGGCGGAGGCACAGCCGATATAGGAGAAACGATTATTCCGATGCTGGTGAAGGATATTGTGGATTTTGCGGATGGAAAAAGGCCGGCACATGTGGTTAACGGAAAATAGTGAGAGAGTAGCTTGCTTTAGAATATTTCTGTCCGAAAAAATAAACTAAAACTAATAATAAGGCATATCAGGAGAGAAAACTGGTATGCCTTATTTTTTATCATTCTCATAGTTTCCTTTTTCTATCTTATAGTTCCGATATCATGAGCCGAACAGAGGCGTAAAATATACTATCGCGTTGTTCGAACAGTGCCGCTCCACAGAAGAGAAACGGCTTTCCTGAGGAGAGAACCTGGCATCGCGGATTTTCTTACCGTAGTGTTTTTTGTAGTAAGGGATCAAATCCTGGTAAGTCCAGTCCTGGCGATAAAGGCCTTGAATTGTCTGGAGTAAATAAAGTATAATGTCCATAAGCAGTGGTTCCCGACGGTATTTTGGAATTTTGGGCGGGGACATTATATCAACACAGGGTGCTCCATGCTCTTTTTATTTGCAAATCTTCCCAAAATCAAAGTTTTAAAGGCTTTTAGAACATAAAAACAGGGTAGTTTTTGACACTACTATTCCTACTATTCTTTTGGTCCCGGACCATCAACTGGGACATCTTTATCTTTTAACTCTTCAGCATTCTTTTATCGCCTCTCATGAATATAATCTTTGTCAGTATATATTGTTTGTCTACACAC
>CATWBR010000539.1 GCA_958349075.1 uncultured Clostridium sp. | reverse complement strand
TCGTAACTATTCTCTGATTTCATAGTTACAGTGAATCTATTATAGCTTATTCTGTGTTATTCAGGATAAGCCTGCATAACTCTTAACACTTTTCTTACTGGAAGTGAACCGCCGCCACAACAGCCGCTACGGCCGTCCTTGCGGAACATGACCAGCTCGCTCCGCTGAAGTTTCCGGTCAGCTTCATGGTATCTCCGGTTTCCAGAAGGTACTCGCCGCCGTTCTCCAGTGTAATGGCAAGCGTTCCTTTATAGCAGTAAACCATAACTGCTTCGTACTCCGGCATCTCAAAGGTCAGGATACTGCGCAGGTCGCAGCCTTCTCCCTCTTCCATGCGCAGCGGAACCACATGTCCTGCGCACCGGCCTTTCCGTAACATCAGGTTAAAATCAATTACTTTGCCCTTGCTCACGGTCTCATCTTTACCGTCAAAGGCATGCGGTGTAAATTCCGGCAGGTCAATCCAGTTGTCGTTGTTATGTGAAAGACTGATGTCGCCCTTCAGTGTCATAATAATGCGGTCATAATCGGGAAGGCTTGTGAAATCACTCTCTTCCAGTTCCACGGTGGCCGAACTCAGCCTCCACATGAAATCCCTGTCTGCGTAAACGCTGCCTTCCGGTGCAATGGAAAGTTCGGTTGTCATGCCGCCGCTCCACTCCGTCGTCTTATAATCTTCTTTGTGTAACAATTCCGCCTGGTATTCTGCCATAGCCTTACCCCTCTCCTGTTTAACCCTCATCTGTTTGTTTCTGTTCCTCTATCTTAGCGAACACATGCATCATCATCAATGACGCAAGACGCAATGTAATTCCCGACGGGTCAAACATCGGATCCACCTCCACGAGGTCGGCTGCCACGATCTTTCCCATCTTTGCGATTCCGTCTATGATGTCGCATTCCTGATTATAAAAAAGTCCTCCGGGTAACGGTGATGCAACCCCCGGTGCGATGGACATATCAAATCCATCAATATCTATTGTAAGAAAATAATTCTTTGCTTTTGGTATCTTTGCCAGAACGCCTTCTACGCCAATCTCTTCGGCTTCGCGGGCCGAGATAAGAACACTGCCGTATTTCCTGGCATCGTCAAAATCCGTTTTCCTGCTGCTTCCCATACCTCTTAAGCCAATCTGTGCCATCGGTCCGATATGGTCCATCTCCGACATACGCCTCATCGGGCTACCGTTGCCGGTTTTCAAAGGTCCGACATGGTCGGTCCAGTCAAGGTGGGCGTCAAACTGAATCACGCACACTTCCTCACCCAGTTCCTCCAAAGCTTTTCCCACCGGAATGGAAATGGAGTGGTCGCCTCCCATAATAACGGGAACGGCTCCTTTTCTGATAATCTTCTTTACACTTTCCGTCACATTGGCGAAGGTGTAATTAAAATCGCTATGTAGTACATCGACGTCCCCACAGTCTACTATCTTTAAGGGTGCTGCAAGTCTCTGCTTATCGCTCTCAAAGTCATAGTAACCCGTCTTCCCACGGCCATACTGGGTGGATGCTTCCCTGATTCTTCTCGGGGCCAGCCTCGCGCCGCTCATAAAACCTACCGCAAAGTCAACAGGTACCCCCAATACCGCTATATCCGCATCAAGTTCATCAAGGTCGGTACAAATCGGATATTTGCCAAAAGAACAGATACCCGTAATAGGTAAATTCAACGGCTCCATGAGACATCTCTCCTTTTTTAATATTGTACGATAATTTTAACAATATTACACCGTTGTGTAAATATCTTTCCGTTTGCAAAACTATTCATTCTCTAAAATTCTTATTTCAATTTTGCCTAACCGCTTTACAGAAAGTCTTTACTTACCAATTTTTATCATGTATAATGAGACTTTAGGGGAACTATTTACAGAAAGGGGAAGAGGCATGGATAATACAGATATCAAGATCATTAATATTCTCCAGGATAACTGCAAAACTTCAACCCGTGAAATCGGACAGATGGTAGGACTGACCGCTCCGGCTGTAGCCGAAAGAATAAACCGTTTAAAAGATGCAGGGGTTATTGAAGGATTTCACGCGCAGATTAATGAAACTCTTTTGGGGAGCAACATCTCGGCATACGCGCTTGTGAACGTCCCTCCGAAAGAATACGAACCGTTCTGCAGATTCTGCGAAAATGATCCTTCTATCGTTGAACATCATCATATAGTCGGCTTAAATAATGTACTGATTAAAATGCGCGTGGGAAATGCGCAGGAACTGGAGGTGCTTCTCGAGCAGATCCGAAAGTACGGTCTCTCCAACACCTCAATTCTTCTCTCTACCTATTTCAGGCAGAAAGAATTTTCTCCGTTAAGCGGAATCAGACTCGACTGATTTTACAGGATGCAAATCAGATAACAGAAATTAAAACTTCAAACCATGCAGGACAGTGAATACTGTTTTGCGTGGTTTTTTTATATCAACCCGCCGCAGGTGGAAAGTCCCTCCATGCAGGATGCGTATCCGCGTGAAGATGTAATATGCTGCTATGCAGCTGCGGCACAGACACATTTTTCATAATAACAACGAAAAGCACTCTTCGCAAACTTTTCATTGCCACTCAATAAAAACGGCGGAAAGCCAGATACGCTTTCCGCCTGAAAATCAATATGTCTATGTATATCTTCTCTTCTCTTAATATTCTCTTCTCTTGTCATTCCTTTATTA
>CATWBR010000538.1 GCA_958349075.1 uncultured Clostridium sp. | reverse complement strand
CTCTTGTGACTGTAAGCGGTATAGTGCTTCGGTCAAAAATGGGCGCACCTATCTCATTTTCTGCCTTCCGCACCATATTGCTCAGCGCCGGCTGGCTGATAAATAATTTTTTCGCTGCTTTTGAAAAGCTTTTTTCCTGATACACTGAATACACATATCTCATCTCATTCAGCAAGTAAATTCCTCCCGTCCTTATATGTATATTGCGATAAAAAGCCTGTCATGAAAACATCCCATCATTGCCGGAAGATGAAACGCACGCGCTGCGCACGTATCACCGTTACCAATGATATAGGGCCCACTTCATGAAGCCTTATACCATCAAAACAGAAATCCGCTTCTGGCGGTGCCGGAAGCAGATTTCTGTTGGCTGGATAACGTATTATCCCGATGTATTTATTTTACCACTATTTTCCTTCCCAGGCAAATCACTTTTCCAATTTTTTATCGCAAATACCGTATATGTTACTGTTCACCCCGTGGGATATTAACAGTGAGCATCTGCCCGTAAACCATCTGCTTTAGCTTTACCATCCTGCCGGAAGAAGCTTGAATGCACCCAGAATGGCGTATATAATGGTTCCGCTGTAAAGAAGTATGATAATCCCCTGAATGACAGGATTGTACATCCATCCGCAGTTCCAGTCGGGCTCAATCTCACCCTTTTTTCTCGCCCCTTTGAGCATGAAAATCGGAAGAATCGCCATAATTGCGCCGGCAAATGTACCGGAGAAGTAGATCGCATCCACAAAACCGACAGCTCCGCTGAGAGTCAGTGCAAGCGGTATTCCCACAATTACAATAGTAATCGGCAGACGGATTTTTACATCCTCGTCAGAGTGGAATTTGAATTTATCGACAATATTGGAAAGCAGTGTCTGGGAAATTGCCCAGTATGAGGTAAGCATTGCAATCAGTGCAAAAATGTTGGCAATATAGAGTGCCCATAAGCCCAGGGAACGTCCCCATGCAATTGTCGCAACCTGTGTCAAATCCTCGGCCGGCGTGATGTACATAACGCCCATCGGAACAATAATCAGAAGGATACAGACAATAAGCTGTCCAATGGCAATGGCCGGAGCCAGTTTTTTCGGATCATGGGACAATCCCCTCGCCAGATCGGGAACAAGATACTGGCCGATATAGCTGAATGCCGCAACATTAAAAATAGGGATTGCATAGGTCCAGTTACTCGTAAAGATTCTCGACAGGTCGCCGTTTTTGGCAATCATGGATGCCGCAGTCAGGACTACCAGCATGACAATCATGCCGACGCTCATCAGCTTATTGCCGACGCCCATTGCCTTAAGCCCAAACCAGGCAACTCCCGCCGCCGGAACCAGGAATATCAGGGTGCCGACCCAGTCCGGTACGCCCAGAAGCTCATTCATGATGTTTCCGCTGCCCGAAAAGTAAGCGATCATACAGCTTAAGGAATTGATTACCACGGCTATGAATATGAGAATCGAACCCGCGGGTCCCAGGTATCTCTCCGCTAATCCCGGAAGCTGGACCATTGTCCTCGTCCGGAGCGTCGTCTCCGCCACATACATCATCGAAAACAGCGTCAGCACGCCGGTGACGATAAACCAGAATACCAGAACCGGAAGTCCGGCCAGCCTGGCCGAATAAGCTGTTCCCAGACAGCCCGAGCCAATACCGCAGCCTACAACCGAAAATACGACCTCAGCAGGTGTCAGTTTATGTATTTTCAACGCGCCTTCTTCATATTTCGGCTTCGTTGTTTCTTTTTTTTCATTATCCCCCATGTGTTTTTCCCCCGTTTCTAGTATTTTTCAACTGCATCCATGGAGAAGGTGTCTTCCTTGAAATCGTTGAAATAAGGAATACGGCTTCTTACCTTCAGAACCTCGTTCATATCAATCTCGCATATGAGCAGCTCTTCTTCCGTCTTTGAGGCTTCCGCCTGTACAACACCGTCCGGGCCGACAATTTTCGAGGTGCCGCAGCAGTTGTCGTATACAGGGTTGGAACCCGCCATAAACATCAGGTTAAACAGGGCATTGCCCGCCAAATCCACGTCCCATCTGCGGGCTGCCGGAATGCTCCACACTGCGGAACAGAATACCAGCTCGGCTCCCTTGAGGGCTTCAATTCTGGATGGCTCCGGGAATTCCACGTCGTAGCAGATCAGCATGCCGATCTTACCGAACTTGGTGTTGATTACAGGAAAACTGTCTCCCTCACAGAATTTTAATTTTTCCGTGCCCCAGGCGTTCACTTTTCTCATATTTCCGATCACTTCACCGTTGTCATCAATAAATATACATGAATTATACATTTTTCCGGGTATATGTACGGATTCGGCATAGCCCGCAATGATATGGATACCCTTTGCCTTTGCGCATTTTCTCATTGTCTGGACAAACGGCCCGTCAACCGGCTCCGCCAGTCTCTGCAGCTCTTCCGATTCCAGAAAATATCCTGTGTAGGCCAGCTCCGGAAAGCAGATGATATCCACATCCTGTTCCGCCGCCTCGTCAATCATCTCCATCATCTTGCACAGATTTTCTTTTGTGCCGCCCTGGATTACCTTCATCTGGCCGAGAGCGATTTTAACTTTTCTTTCTTGTCCCATTTTCCTCTTCTCCTTTTCAATAATCGCCTGCCCTACGATCCCCTTTCATTTGAAGCTTTCCCCGTACCGTATGCAGTGTTTATAC
>CATWBR010000537.1 GCA_958349075.1 uncultured Clostridium sp. | reverse complement strand
CTACAAGAATACAAATAATACAAATGGAGTGAGAAGATGAAAAATGTAAGGATTGCCCTTGGGCAGATGGAGGCGGTTCAGGGGGATACACAGGCCAACATGGCAAAGATGGAACGGATGGCGGCCGTAGCGGCGGCTAAGGGGGCGGATATCATCTGTTTTCCGGAACTGTCTTATACGGGGTATTTTGTGAAAAAGGACAGGCTGCTTGAGATTGCGGAGACAGAGGAGGGTGAATTTTACAGAAGAATCAGCCGTGCGGCGAAGGAGAACGGGATCTGCATCGTGGCCGGTTTTGCCGAGCGCGGGCCGGGGGAAGATATTTTCAACACGGCAGTCTTTGCCGGGAGGGACGGAACGATTGCGGGAAAGGCGAGAAAAGTATACCTCTGGAAGAGTGAGAAAAAAAGGTTTGTGAGGGGAGAGGAGTTCCCCGTTTTTGATACGGAATTCGGCGGGGTTTCTATTCTAACCTGCTATGATCTGGAGTTTCCGGAACCTGCGCGGATTGCTGCTCTGAAGGGGGCGAAGCTGATTTTCTGTCCGGCAGCCTGGAGCGTGCCCGCAAGGAATAGGTGGGATCTGGACTTGATGGCCTGCAGCCTTTATAACATGCTGTTCACGGCCGGCGCTAATTTTGCAGATGAACTTTGCTGCGGAGCCTCGGGCGTGGCGGGGCCGGATGGCACGATGGTTGCCCAGTCGCAGGGACAGAAGGAGGAAATTGTATTTGCCGACATCGATCTCGATGAGGCGGACAGACAGAGAGAAGAAATACCATATTTTGACGACATGGACGGGACAGTTTTGAAGCAGCTTTCCGGTGCACTTGAGGAATACCGGAAAGAGCGGAGGATATCGGAATAAAAGCTCAGGATCACGGTATGCCGGGAGAATGCGCGGGATTTTATTGTAGGCGGTAACCTGCTCGCAGAGCGTGCGGGTTATCCTTAGAATCCCGCGCTTTTTCCGGCTTTTTTTGGTGAATTTTAACATTGTCTTAACATATAACCAAAAAACTATATTATATTTCAGATCTTGTATAACAGTTTATTACTGCGCCGTGTCCTGATAAAATACGCTTAAACCTCATGAGGATAGGGTAATAAAGGGAACTAGTTAATCAACAAAGCAAAAAGGGGGTCAAATATGGCAGAACAAATGACGGGAGAGGTTAAGACTAAAAAGAAACAGCCCTTGTATGTGAAGATTTTCATAGCGCTGTTTGCAGGTCTTATTTTCGGGTACATATTGAATTTTATGGGGGGAGTAGAGAATCCTACCATCAATAATTACATTTTACCGTTCCTCCAGTTTCTTGGGGATTTCTTTATAAAACTGATTAAGATGATAGTTGTTCCGCTCGTATTCTTTTGTATTATTGATGCAGCGCTTTCGCTGGGGGACATCAAAAAACTCAGAAGCATCGGCGTTAAAACAATTTTATGGTTCCTGTTCAGCTCAGGTATTGCAGCTACAATCGGTCTCGTTCTGGCTAATATCATTCAGCCGGGTAAAGGGCTGATTCTCGGCTCAATCGAGAACACGGTGGAAGTGAAAGAACTTCCCGGAGTTTACCAGACAATCCTGGACCTGCTTCCAAGCAACCCGTTTGCATCGCTTACAAACGGAGATATGATGCCTATCATCGTATTTTCCCTGTTTTTAGGCTTTGCCATCATCAGTATCGGCGATGCGGCGAAACCGCTTGCAGATGTCATCTCGGTCTGTTCCCAGGCTATGTTTAAGATTGTAAATATGATTCTCGGAATCATCCCGCTCGGTGTGTTCGGACTTATGTCGGTATCACTGGCCAAATATGGCCTTGCAATTTTCGGGCCGGTTCTGAAATTTATCCTGACCGATTATCTGGCCAGCTTTATCATGTGCTCGGTTGTCTACTCCATCTTCCTGATAGGAATTGCAAAGGTAAGTCCTATCAAATTCTGGAAGAAAGCATTTGAACCCTGGATGATTGCATTCAGTACATGTACCTCTTCGGCAGCTCTTCCGGTATCGATGGAAGTTGCACCAAAGAAGATGGGCGTTCCGAAAGATATTGCAAGTTTTGTACTTCCGCTCGGAGCCACCGCTAATATGAACGGCACTTGTATCTATTTTGGTATTATCGTTTTATTTGCAGCTCAGCTTTACGGAATTGACCTGAGTATCCAGCAGCAGATTATGCTGGTTGTACAGGCAACATTCTTAAGTGTCGGATGTGCGGCTACTCCGCAGATTGGACTTGTTATCAGCCTTACGCTGCTTACCCAGATGGGCCTTCCCCTGGAAGCGTACGCACTGGTGGCAGGTATTTACAGAATCATCGACCAGGCCCACACATCTACGAACTCTGCCGGTGACCTCGTGACAGCCGTATGTATTTCCGCAATGGAGGGAGAGCTGGATCGCGATAAATTCAATCAGATGGATGACAAGAGCGCGGCATAAGCGGTCAGGTGAGGAAGAACGTATTCTAAGAGCTTTAAAGAAGTAAGATGATACAGTATCCGTATCGTTTTACTTCCGGATTAAGGAGTTAAGAGATTCAGAAACCTATAAAACAAGTCATGTTCAGAGAAAAGGAGAAAAACTATGGAAGACAACAGAATTATCGAATGTATCGAGAGGGCACACTATATTTTATCCAACCTGATGGCGGTAAAACCGGGCGAGGAAGTCCTGA
>CATWBR010000536.1 GCA_958349075.1 uncultured Clostridium sp. | reverse complement strand
TATTTAACTAATTCAAGAAATTAATTATGGAAATGGAGGCAGTACATGGAAAAGAAGAAAACTTATACTCTTAAAGAGAAATGTAAAGCTTTAGGCCCTGGAATCCTGGTCGTAGGATCCTTTATCGGACCAGGTACCATCACCAGCGCCACTAAAGCAGGCGCCACTTACGGATACTCCCTTCTCTGGACCGTTATTTTCTCTGTCATTGCAGTTATTGTAATGCAGGAAATGGCCGCCCGTCTGGGAATCGTTACCCAGAACGGACTTGCAGAAGAGTTAGTCAAAGAGCTGTCGGATCGTCCGCCTCTCAAATGGGCTATGATTGTCCTTGTTGCAGCCGCTATCGGACTCGGCGGTGTTGCCTATATGGGCGGTGACCTTACAGGAACTGCTATCGGTATTTCTTCTCTTACCGGAATTCCCTCCCATATTGTTGCGCCTCTCTGGGGTATCGGGGTTCTGCTTCTCACCAGTATGGGCGATGCCGTCAAATCTCTTGAAAAACTTTTAAGTGTCTGTGTCAGCGTCATGGCAATCGTATTCGTGATCACCATGCTCATTGTAAAACCCGATCTCGGTGAACTGTTAAAGGGCGCTGTTCCGAACGTTCCACAGAATGCCATTATGACCTGTGTGGCCATGATTGGTACTACCGTTGTTCCATATAACATGTTTATCCATGCTACGAGCGCAAGGAAAACATGGCACAACCCGGAAGAACTTCCGCTTGCCCGCTTTGACGTCACGGTTTCCATGATTATCGGCGGTGTTATCACAGGCGCCGTATTAATTACAGCCGGTACCGTTATGCGCGGTATGAGCGTTTCGTCGGCAGCCGATATGGCGTACCAGTTGGAACCGCTCTTAGGCAGCTTTGCAAAACCTTTCCTCAGCATCGGATTAATCGCTGCCGGAGTTTCCTCCGCAGTCGTTACACCTCTGGGCGTATCCTACGTATTTGCCGGCCTGTTCCACTGGGGAATGGATAAGAAAGACAAGCGTTTCTTTGCAACCAACATCATTGTTGTCGTAATCGGTATCATCGTATCCGCTACCGGCTACAACCCGATTTCAATTATTATGATGGCTCAGGCCGTTAACGGAATTTTCCTTCCGATTATCGTTATCGCCCTGGTATTTATCACAAGCCGTACCCGTGCAATGGGACAGTACAAAAACAGCCTGATCCGCAACCTCCTCGGAGGATGTGTGGCAATTATCTCCCTGATTATCGGTGTCAGCAGCGTTATGTCCCTGTTCTGATTTGTTACATGTCTATTCCGCTGTCTTTTTACCACAAACGGTGTAAGGTCCGCTCTGCGGTCCCTGCACCGTTTTTACATTAACTTGAAAGCACTCTGTTGCATAAAAACTTCATCACGAAGGCTTCCCGTTTCTAATCTTCCTCCTCACCCGCACGTTTTGCCATCTTTAATAAAAAGCGCAGAACCAGGACAGCGGCCGCAATGCAAAATATACCAACCGACACCAGGATTCCCCTTCTGATAAATTGTTTGATCCTGTCCCATAATGTCTTCTCCGAAGTTTCCCCGTCCCCTTCCATACCGGCGGGAGCATCCGTCATTTCAACCGGTTCCCCGTTTTCTCCGCTTTCTTCCTCACTCCCTTCGTATGTCATAATCATTCGGTACCGCTCGTAATCGGGCATCCTTACAACGCCGCCATAGACAGCGACGCAGTCCCACACCTTCCTCCTGCCGCTTATCAATGCATCCCGGCAGACCGTTGCCTCCCCATCCCTGTACGGTTCTCCCAGCCAGGTAAAGTCGTCTAACAGGCAGTCTTCCTGCTCCATCCCAATCTCCCTCAGAAGCTTATCTCCGAACTCGGAGAGCTCCGGCCTGTCCTCCCGGTGGGGAATCCTGTTTTCCCCGAATACGTAATAGTCGGCTCCGTACTCGTGAAAAGTTGCGGTGAAGGAAAAACCATCCTGCCATCTTTCATTCGTGTATTCAATCCGTTCTAAAGAAAGCTCCGTTTCAAATTCTATTCCGCTCTCTTCATCTCTCACCGTCATTGCCGCCGTATCCGGTATCGCATCTGCCCGGTCAACAGCCTGATAGACCGTCTGTCCTGACAGTTTTTCCATGCGTCCTGAAACCGGCACGGCGGCAATCTCCTGTTCTTTTAACCGGTACTCTCTTCCGGCTCCGTCATGTATCAATTCCTCCGGTTCCGGAATCTCCCCGGGAGCATCAAATACTTCTGAATATCTCTGTATGTTTTCCTGTGCATAAGCCTGGCCTGCATCCTCCCGGCACAATAACACCGCCAGAAGACAAATAATTCCTGCGTGCAAGACATCTGCCCTTCTCCTCTTCTTCACAGCACACCTCCGCGCCTTGCTCCTCTTTTGTAATCAGTTGTTTTGCAGTCAATCGCTCCGGACTGACCATTTCCGGCGGGAGTTTTCCCACCCCCGCGGTATTTCCCTGCTGACAATAATTCCTGGATGTCTCCTGCCAGCAGAATATCATTTCACTGTATGCCTGTTCGAGCATTTTGTATTTCGTTATAACGTCCCTCCTCCCTGTCGTTTATTCCTGCCGTGGACGGCTCCTAAGGTTTGCCGGGAACTGCATTCGGATCCGGCTGTTTTTCAGTTGTAAAATACATGTTGATTTTTCAGAAGTACTTTAGAATTGTTGATTTACAGATATTGTAAGAC
>CATWBR010000535.1 GCA_958349075.1 uncultured Clostridium sp. | reverse complement strand
TATTTTTTATAATATTGTCAAGGTTAATTTCTGCATAAATTCTGCTGTATGGTTCTTCCATTCCTGTCCTCCTGCATGATTGAATCCGCTATCTCCCTGGCCAGAATCGAATGTTCCCCTCTTCCTGCCGCAGCCCTGTCTCCCGCCAGTCCGTGCAGCCACACGCCCATGGCCGCCGCTTCATCCTCCTGAAGCCCGAGGGCGATGAGACCCGCAATCAGGCCGGTCAGCACATCGCCGGAACCGGCTTTGGCCATGGCCCCGCCGCCGCTGCTGTTGATATAGACGGAACCGTCCTTTCCCGCCACCACGGAAACGGCGTCCTTCAGGACGCAGGTCACGCCCTTCTCCTCACAGTATCCGACGGCCGCGCCGGGAAGATCCTCCCTCAGTTCAACGATATCTTTCTCCACCAGCCTGGCCATTTCACCAAGATGGGGAGTGACAATCACATTCTCCGTAAAGAATTCTGCAAGATGCGGGTATTCCGCCACGGTATTGAGCCCGTCTGCGTCGAGTATGATGGGGACATAAGCCGATAAAAGCACATATTCCGTCAGTTTCACCACATGGCGTCCTCTTCCGAGACCGGGACCCAGGACAATCACACTGGCCCAGGCGCATTCCCGCTCCACAAGTTCCCTGAACGCCTCCGGCTCCTCGGCCTCCATCGCCTCCGGATATGAAGTGATGACTGCTTCTGGGAGGAGTGTCTGGAGAATCGGGACATTGTCATCCACGGTCAGGATTTTCACCAGCCCGGCTCCCGTCCTGTATGCCGACAGGGCGCTTAAATAGGCGGCTCCGCACATCCCTTTTGAACCTGCCGCGATCAGTACTTTTCCGTATGTTCCCTTGTGGGAATCTTTCTTCCTTTCGGGAATCAGGGACCAATCGCCCGTTTCATAAGTAAAATACCGTTTTCCCTCATATGAGTCAAAATCCGGAAAGCCGATATCTTTCACCGCCACACGGCCGCTGTAGCCTTTTCCCGGGTAGATGGCGGTTCCCACCTTCTCATAGCCGAATGTCACCGTCAGATCCGCTCTTACCGCCGTTCCCATGACACGTCCGGTCTCGGAGCTGATACCGGACGGAATATCCACCGCCACGGTAAATTCCGGGTTCAGACCGGTAAGGAACTCCACCGCCTCTTTAAATTCACCTTCCACATCTCTTGTAAGCCCCACTCCGAAGACGGCGTCCACTGCCACGTCAAACCGGCCGGGGAGGTATCCGCCAAAGCTTTCCACCGCGATTCCCAGTTTCTCATCAATCTCTATCTGGCTTCTCATCTCTTCGGTCCAGCGTTCCCTGTCTCCCACGGTGATAACGGAAACCTGGGAACCTCTCAGATGCAGAATCCTGGCAATGGCGGCGCCGTCGGCGCCGTTGTTGCCCGTCCCGCAGAATATCAGGGTTACGGCCTTCTCAAAGGGCTTTTTCCCAATCTTCTTATATTCAAATTCCAGTTCATCCGCCACGCTCAGGGCGGCCCGCTCCATCAGCACCATGGACGGAATCCCCACGGTCTGAATCGCATAGGCGTCTATCTCTTTCATCTGTTTCCCGGTTACAAGGCGTCTCATATTCAGTCCCCCTCTCCCACTGCATAGGCCGATGCGTATTGAGCCGTGTTGCTGATCGATACAAACAGCCTTTTTATCCCCAGTTCGTCCGCCTGCTCCTTTGCTTTCCCATATAAATTTACATAGGGTTTCCCCAGTTCATCCCTCAGAACCTCAATCTCCCTCGGTCCAAAGCTTCTAAATCCTGTCCCAAACACCTTGGAAACCGCTTCTTTTACGGCAAAATTGCCGGCCAGCCGGGCTGCATTACCCCCGGCCTGCCGGCACTCTTCCTCTGTATATGCACGCAGTAAAAAAGCCTCTTTAACACAGGCTTTTTTAACTCGTTCTATTTCAATTAAATCTGTTCCAACACCTATAATCATTTCTTCTCTCTGGCGTCTCCTGCTCTTCCAAGGGCTTCTTCTCTCTCACGCTCCTGTTGATCCTGCATATTGCAGACACGGTAAGAAAGACGCATCAGGCTCTCGGATAAATGCACATTCTCCACTACCACATCGTCGGGAACCTGCAGATCCGTATGGGCAAAATTCCAGATAGCCTTGATTCCCGCTTTGACAAGACGTTCTGCGATCTCAGGCGCCTTGGACTTCGGAATCGTGAGGGCTGCGATCTGCACCTCATTATCCTTGATGAACTGTTCCAGATCTTCAATTCCCCTGATCTCAACTCCCCGGACTACCAAACCTACCAGACGGGGATTCACATCAAACATTCCCTTGATGATAAAACCACGCCGCTCGAAATTCGTATAATTGGCGATAGCCTGACCCAGATTACCCGCACCTATGATAATCAGGTTATGCTGTCTGTCAATCCCCAGAATCCTCGCGATTTCAGTATATAAATACTTCACATTATATCCGTATCCCTGCTGTCCGAAACCACCGAAATTGTTAAGATCCTGCCGAATCTGAGAAGCCGTCACTTTCATTCTGATACTTAAATCATTTGAAGAAATCCGCTCGACACCCTCTTCCAGCAACTCTCCCAAATACCGATAGTATCTTGGCAGCCTGGAAATCACTGCTTTTGAAATCTCTTTCTGCTCCACGGCTCTTCATCACCTTCTCTCTGAAAAATAAATTGCTAATAATTATTATAG
>CATWBR010000534.1 GCA_958349075.1 uncultured Clostridium sp. | reverse complement strand
TTGTCGGTTCTGGCGATTCCTAATTAGGGACTTATTTTACAGCCCCTTTCCTGTTTATCTTCCATTGTTATCACGGCGTCCCGGGGCGCCTCTGTGTTCAATCTTGTCGCCTGTCCTCTTGCCTGACTCCTTTTTTTCTCTCTCGCGTTTTTCACTGCAGGCGAGGCAGTCTTCATCAATTTCGTACACACTGTTTCCTTCTATTATTAAACGGGTGCTCATTCCCACTTTCCCCCTGTAATTTTCATCGTACTTTAGTATATGCGGCAATTTCCAAAGCGTCGGCATGATCCTTTCTTTTTGCGCATATATTTAGGCAAGGAATTAAGAGGTATTGTCCCATGAGCAATGAACAGACTTTAAAAATGACAGAGCTGGATTATCTGACGGCCGCCCCTCATCTTCAGATGATAAAAGCCGCCCTTCCCTACATCAATATACAGGAACAGCGCATTTTCTCCCTGCTTGTAAAAATTGGTGAACTGCAGCGCACCGTACAGTTATTTGGAAACAGTGAGGAGGGGGATCTCAGCATCTGCTCCCTGGAGGAAGACGCTCCGGCTTCCCCGGTGGATATGTTAAACGCAATGAAACCCTTCGGCACGGAGGCCGAGCAGGACTTTATGGATCTGATTGTCAACTTTCTGCAGGGCTCCCAGCTTTACCAGTCCTATATGGACAGTATGGATGAACCCGATCAGGAAATCCCCAGACGGGAGCCAGAACATGTACAGGGTCAGGAACACAGGGCCGATAACAGGACGGGATATTCATCCTCCCAGAACAATCAGGGCAGCCAGAACAGCCAGGGTAGCCAACACAGCCAGGGTAACCAAAACGGCCCCGGCGGACAGAACGGTTCAGCCGGACAGAACGGGCAAAACGGCAGGAGAAACGACTTCTTTCGTTTTCCCATGGACCAACTGAAGAATATGCTTCCTCCCGATCAGCAGTCCAGGCTGGAGACGGCTCAGATGCTGATGCAGACCTTTCAGCAGTTCTCGTAGCACGCCCTGCTGCGTTACATAAAAGACCCGCCGCCGCGAAGACGGCGTGTCCGGCCTGAGACAAGAGCATAAACCGCACCATGAAACTCCCGGACCAGAAACAGATTATAACAAGCAGAAAGGAATTTAGAACATGAATGAGAATTGGAGACAGGATCCGCGCCTGAAAGGAATGGATGAGCAAAAACTGAAATATCTGGCTGACCTGGCCGACAAAGCCGGTAAAACACCAAAAGATAAACTGATGCCCTTATTGATGAGTATGGCCGCCGGAAACAACGGAATGAATTTCAATGATCAGGAGACGGATTTGATTGTATCGATTCTCACTTCAGGGATGAATCCCGCACAGCGGAAACAGGTTGAAACCCTGCGCACACTGTCGAGAAAGATGGGAAACCGGAAGTAGGACACCATCGGCCAATGTCCGGGGTGGGGGACTGAAGACTCATTCATCCAACTCCCCCGGACCCTGGCCGGCAGCGTCCTCACCTGCACAGTTAAATCATCCCCCGCTATCGGATCGACAGAAGCGCCGCCTTTGTCGCGTGAATCTGCGTCGTATCAAAGACAGGCAGTGCTGAATCCGCCTCCCGAATCAACATTCCAATCTCGGTGCAGCCAAGAATTACTCCCTGCGCGCCGGCCGCCGCCAGCTTATCGATAACCGCGAGGTATTTCTGTTTGGACGCCTCCGATATGATTCCCCGGCACAGCTCTTTAAAAATCACTTCATTGATTTCTTCAATCTCCTTATCCCCCGGAATCAGGACTTCAATTCCGGCGCCAATCAGCTTTTCTTTGTAAAAATCCTGTGTCATCGTATATTTTGTGCCAAGCAGGGCTACCCGTTTAATCCCGCTTTGCAGCAGCACGTCCGCCGTCGCCTCGGCAATATGGATAACCGGAATCCCGATGCCCGCCTCAATCTGCGGTACGACCTTGTGCATGGTGTTTGTACAGATGATAATATAATCGGCGCCCGCATGCTCCAGCTTCTTTGCCGCCTCCGCCAGAACCCCGCCGGCCCTGTCCCACTCGCCGCCGGACTGGTACTTTTCGATCTCTTCAAAATCCACGCTGTACAGCATTATCTTTGCGGAGTGCAGGCCTCCCAGCTCCTCCTTAACCACCTCGTTGATGATCTGATAATATGTGACGGTGCTCTCCCAGCTCATCCCGCCAATCATTCCAATTGTTTTCATCCAAATGCCTCCCGCCTGTATCAATCGCATAAAAAACAGACGCCGGGTTGGGAACGGCTTTCCGGCGTCTTAGTTTTTTAATTAGATCTCTTTTTTCCAAAGTCCATGCAGGTTACAGTATTCATAAGCGGCAACGGCCTCATCCTTGTCACTTAAAACAAACTCTGCAACCGGTTTCATCTCCGGATTCAGATATTTGATCTGAACACCCTCTTTTGTCTCAAGGGCGATCCACTGGATATAGTGCTGCTCCATCATCGGATGCTCCACTTCACCTACCTTTACGGTTACCTTACCGCCTTCCGTCTCCACTGCAGGTACATGTTTTTCAAGCGCTCCATCCGTGCTTCCCGGAACAAGCTCGGTCATCTTCTGGCCGCAGCACATAACCGGCACCCCGCTGTTTTTCACATAAGTAATAATGTTACCGCAATGTTCACAGACATAAAATTTTAATTCCATCTTTCTTTTCCTCCTGATTCCACATATGGAAC
>CATWBR010000533.1 GCA_958349075.1 uncultured Clostridium sp. | reverse complement strand
GTTCTGCACTCTCAGAAAAATATCCTGCGGAATTTTACCAGTTATAATCGTGCCAGCACACTAGTGTGCCGCACCTATATCCTCTATCTTACCACACTTGCCGGAGCGTGGAAATGTCTGTTTTCCTGCCGCGTCAGTGAAAAAATACAGAGGCAGGGAGTTTGATTTTTAAATGCGCAGATAATATTTCGCAACAGCAGTTTGCGACAAAAATTACTTTCGAATATGGAAAATATTCAGTTGACATGGAAAGGGGAATATGATAAAGTTTATAAAGGTTAGCAATGACTAACCTGCTGAGAACTTCAAACCATACAGGGTGGGAATTGTTTTCAAAATACAATAATATGGAATTCAGGAAAGGGTATCTCTGAAACGATTAATCGGAGGCTGCCGTAAGAAAAAAGTTTTTTGCAGAAATACATCATAAATTTTTTTGTACGCGAGTTAGTTGAAACTAACGAAATCCCCCTGAAGTAAAATACAGTGCTGCTCAGGGTGTGGAACAGGAATTTCAGAAGTCACAATTACTATAGAAAGGAAGACAGTAAGGATCATGAACAGAAACTTTGAAAAGATGCTCGTTGAACAGTGCGCCCCTACATTGGCGGGAATCAAGCCGGCCAATCTGTTCCGGTTTTCCGGAGGAGGAAAAGAGATTGGACGGGAGGTTTCATACTGGGACAGAGAATTGAACAGGCATGGCATTTCGGTGGAGATTATCAAGGAATGTCCCAGGACAGATTCAATTCTTGTATATGTATACCGAAAGGAGTGGGTGGAAGAGATATTATCCGGTTCCGAAGTGAGGGACTTTCTGGAACGGAAGGGCTATGCCCGGTCGGAAAACTGCGGCCGTTTTTTGGAGCAGTTGTCGGAACGCCTCTGTCTGGAAGAGGAATTTCCGCATGAGGTGGGTATTTTTCTTGGTTATCCCCTGGAGGATGTCATTGGCTTCATTGAGAACCGGGGCCAAAATTATACCAGTTGCGGATTCTGGAAAACCTACGGGGATCCGTGCGAGGCTAGGAGCCGTTTTGACGGATACAGGGCCTGCATCAACATGTTCATGAATATGTTTGAAAACGGGATACCGGTCATTCAGCTTCTCAGGGCTGTCTGACATGGATAGGGCCGAAAAACGGCCTGTATAAATAATGAAAGGATGGAAGGAAAGATGAGTAAAATTGCAGTTGTTTATTGGAGCGGTACAGGAAATACAGAGGCGATGGCATATTACGTGGCAGAGGGAGCCAAGGCGGCCGGAGCGGAGGTAGATACATTTACATCGGCGGAATTTACAACGGATAAAGCGGCTGAGTATCCGGCTATCGCTTTCGGATGCCCGTCCATGGGCGCGGAGCAGTTGGAGGAGACAGAGTTTGAACCCATGTTCGAAGAGGTGAAGACAGCACTGAGCGGAAAAAGCATCGGCTTATTCGGTTCCTACGGATGGGGAGACGGAGAGTGGATGAGAATCTGGGAAGATGACTGCGGCAAACTCGGCTGTACAATGGCTGCCGACCCGGTTCTGGCAAACGGAGCACCGGACGATACGGCCGCGGAAGAATGCAGGGCTCTGGGAGCAGCGCTTGCAAAATAAAAAGTTTGGTGGCCAGACGAGGACGCTGCCGGAACGGCCGGGGGCCGGGTGGTGAGTCGAGGGGAGTGAAGACTCATACCAATCCCCTCACCGCCCCATCCACCGCGCGACCTCATCTGCTCAACTTAAATCTCCAGCTCCTCATAACTCCTCCTGAGAATCTGGCAGGACTGCTCCATCTTTTCTTTCTCCTCATCACTGAGAGACAGCGGCAGGACCCTCTGAATCCCGTTCTGGTTGATAATGCATGGAACGCCCGTAAAGACGCCGGACTGACCGTATTCACCCCTCAGCATGGCCGATACGGTGAGAACGCTGTGCTCATTGCCGAGGATTGCCTTGGTGATCCGCGTCAGGGCCATGCCGATGCCGTAATAGGTGGCGTTTTTAGCCTCGATTATCTTATAGGCGGCAGTGCGGACCTCCTCGGAGATTTGCTCAAGCTCCTGGGAACAGATGGAACCGTGGGATTCTTCGCAGAGTTCCGGGATGGATTTTGTGGCTACCATGGCCTGGCTCCAGGGAACGAATTCCGTATCCCCGTGTTCGCCCATTACGTATGCGTGGATATTACGGGGATCCACTTTCAGATAGTCGCCCAGCAGATAACGCAGCCTGGCTGTATCGAGAGCGGTACCTGTGCCGAGGACTCTTCTGGGATTAAATCCGGAGAGGGCGCATGTGATTCTTGTCATGATATCGACCGGATTGGTGGCGACAAGGAAAATGCCGTTAAATCCGGATGCAGTTACCGGTTCAATAATGGATTTAAAGACTTCGGTGTTCCGCATGAGAAGATTCAGGCGGCTTTCTCCCGGTTTTTGGGCCACTCCGGCGCAGATTACGGCGATGTCGGCATCCGTGCAGTCATCATAACTGCCGGCGTAAATCTTCATGTTAGAGCCGGAAAATGCAAGACCGTGGTTCAAATCCATGGCCTCCCCAATGGCCCTCTCTTTATTGACGTCAATTAAAACAAGCTCATCGCAGACGTTCTGGTTCAGCAGTGCATAGGCATAGCTCATCCCGACCATTCCTGTTCCGATAAGCGCAACCTTACGTTTGTCAGTTCTCATATTGGCCTCCTTTACATGGCGAAAAAATGATTTATTAAGTTATAGA
>CATWBR010000532.1 GCA_958349075.1 uncultured Clostridium sp. | reverse complement strand
CCGTACAGCCGATCTACCAGTTTATTAAATATCTTTTAAAGTATGAAACAGATCTGCAGATTGACAGTGATCATATGATGGTGATCAGCCCGGATGAGGGAGGTATGTCACGTGCCGTATTCTTTGCAAACGTGCTGGGGCTGGATATGGGTATGTTCTATAAGCGGCGCGATTACACAAAGATTGTCGGCGGCCGCAACCCGATCGTGGCCCATGAATTCCTGGGAGCCAGTGTGGAGGGGAAGGATGTCATCATTGTGGACGATATGATTTCTTCCGGAGAGAGCATGCTGGACGTAGCTAAGGAATTAAAGGCCAGAAAAGCCAGGAAGGTATTTATCTGTTCCACCTTCGGCCTTTTTACCAACGGACTGCAGAAATTCGACGAGTACTACGGCAACGGCCTGATTGACAGGATTCTGACCACGAACCTGATTTACCAGACTCCGGAGCTGCTTTCAAGACCGTATTATATCAATGTGGATATGAGCAAATATATCGCGCTTATCATTGACAACCTGAACCATGACGCATCCCTGAGCGAGCTTCTGAATCCGACCGGCAGAATTAACAGGCTGCTTGTAAAGTACAGGGCGGGGATCAGAGATTAAGGGTGAAGATGTGTACAGCCGTTTAGGCTTCAATTCAGTGTAATTTTAATTACGCAGATGAGGACAGGCTGATGTGAATTTCAGACCGTATCAGACAGGACAGAAAGATTCTCAATCAGGAGAGTTCTTTCTGTCCTTTATTATTCTTATTATTATTGAAGGCGGCAATCCGCGGAGCGTGCGGGCTGCCGCCGGGAAAAAGCGTAAAAATCACAGGGAGGAGTAAGAAGATGGAGCAGAATCAGGTAAAGAAAAACAGGCCTCAGGCGATGAAAGCCGTGGTGTTTCACGGTATCAATGATATCCGTATGGAGGAAAGGCCGGTTCCGGTTATAAAGGATCCGAAGGATGCTATTGTCAGAGTGGTCCGTTCCACGATCTGCACCAGCGATCTGCATATCAGAAACGGAGCCGTTCCGAGAGCGGTGCCGGGGATTATCCTGGGGCATGAATTTGCAGGTGAGGTAGTTGAGACGGGTTCCGGGGTTACAAAGCTGAAAGCCGGAATGCGCGTGGCGGCCAACTGTGAAACATTCTGCGGAACCTGCTATTTCTGCAAAAGAGGTTTTGTCAACAACTGTGAGCACGGAGGCTGGGAACTGGGCTGCCGGATTGACGGCTGCCAGGCGGAGTATGTCAGGGTACCCTATGCCGATATGGGCCTGACGCCGATTCCTGACCCGGTTTCCTATGAGGACGCGCTGTTTACCGGGGATATTCTTTCCAGCGGCTTCTGGGGAGCCGATATTGCGGAGATCCGGAAGGGAGACTGCGTCGCCGTTATAGGGGCCGGTCCCGTAGGGTTATGTGCAGCCGAATCGGCAAAATATCTCGGCGCCGGTACGGTGGTACTGATTGACCGCGATACATACCGCCTGAACCTGGCGGCTCAGAACGGTCTGGCGGATGTGACGGTCAATACCGGAGAGCAGGATGCGGAAGAGGAAGTCAGGAGACTGACAGAGGGCAGGGGAGCCGATGCGGTCATTGAGGCGGCAGGCGGTAAGGATACATTTGAACTGGCCTGGAAACTGGCAAGGCCGAATGCGGTCGTCTCCGTTGTTGCCATGTACGAGGAGAACCAGACTCTTCCGCTGCCGTCCATGTATGGAAAAAACCTGACGTTTAAGACCGGCGGCGTGGATGCAAACCGCTGTCCGGAGCTTCTTTCCCTGATAGAAAAGGGAGATTTAAGAACAGATTTCCTGATTACCCACCGCTCCCCCCTCGGAGAGATTATGGAGGGATACCGGGTGTTTGAGTCTAAGGAAGATAACTGCATTAAATGGGTGATTACCGCTGAGGAATAAGGCGGATCGCCAGCATGGCTCATAATATTATGCAGCTCATCACTTTACGGACCGTCATTTCAGGCAGGAGGAGGCTTTATCCGTCAGTTTTCCATAAAATCGTTCGAAAAGGGCGATGAATTCCCGCATATAGAGCGGCTGATGGGCCTGTGCGTGGGTAACCAGCTCTATTTTGAGGAAGTCGTTTAAATCGTCCAGGCAGAAGACCTGAATCTGTTCCGCCGCCTCCCGGCCGTGATTAAAGGCAGCGACTTTTTCAAGTACGATTTCGGGGCAGAACGCCGCCGCCAGATGTCTGGCACAGAATTGAAGCTGGGTCTCATAATCGCTGATAAAGAAAATCATATTCAACTGGACATTCCAGTTGCTCAGGTACCGTTCAATCAACTGGTTAAATGTGCTGTTGCTGTTGTTGCCGACGAACGGAAGGCCGGGGTAATCGCCGAGTTTTATACTGCGTCCGCCGGTACTTTTGCCGTCATCCGGCAAGTTACCGTACCGCGCCAGCAGGCGTGAGGTTGCAATCATATAGATCCGTTCATTTTTTAGAAGTTTCCGCGCCAGCAGTTCATGGCTGGGGCAGTTTACGCCTACAAACATATCTATCTTTCCGTTCAGAAGGAGGGGCAGAAGCTGCCTGGCATCGTCCAGCACGACCGACAGGCGGACATGGGGGAATTTCTCATGGTAATCGCAGAACACGTCGGGCAGCAGAATCCGCGCCCTCGTCGCATTGATTCCCAGAGTCAGAGCCCCCTGTTTCCCTTCTTTTGTATTAATTAATTCATTCTTTATCCCTTTCTCAATCACCTCAAT
>CATWBR010000531.1 GCA_958349075.1 uncultured Clostridium sp. | reverse complement strand
CAAGGAGGCAGCTATGAATGACACCACTAATAATAATGTAAAACGGCAGCTCGACTGGGTCACAATGGTAATTCCATTTATCATCATCCTTTTCCTCTGTATCAGCTTTGTATTCCTTCCGGATTCTTCCAAAAGGGTTATTGAAGGGATCCGCACCTTCCTGGGTGAGGAGCTGGGAACCTATTACCTGGCCGTAGGACTTGGAGTTTTTCTCCTCTCCCTCTACCTGGCCTTTTCCAAATACGGCAGTATCCGTCTCGGAAAGAAAGATGAGAAGCCGAAATATTCGAATTTTGCCTGGGGTTCCATGATGTTTACCTCCGGACTGGCGGCAGACATTCTTTTCTATTCACTCTGTGAGTGGATTCTCTATGCGCAGGATCCCCATATGGCGGAGATGGGTTCCATCCAGGATTGGTCCGGTACATATCCGCTGTTCCACTGGGGTCCGATACCGTGGAGTTTTTACGTTGTCCTTGCCGTATCCTTCGGTTTCATGCTCCACGTCCGCGGCTGCCACAAACAGAAGTTTTCCGAGGCATGCCGCCCTCTGCTCGGTGAGAAAACAGACGGGATTCCCGGAAAGATCATCGACCTCGTTGCCGTATTCGCCCTGATGGCTGGCACGGCCACCACATTCAGCCTGGCAACTCCGCTGATGAGCCAGATCACTTCCAGCCTGCTGGGACTTCCGAGCTCAAAGTGGATCACGATCGCCATTCTGGTCGTCACCTGTATCATTTACACCTTCTGTGTGGTCCGGGGAATGCATGGAATAATGAAGCTCGCAGCATCCTGTGTTTATCTGTTCTTTGCCCTGCTTGCCTATGTCCTGCTCTTCGGAGGTGAGACAAGATACATTATTGAGACCGGTTTTTCTTCCATCGGAAACCTGATGCAGAACTTTTTCAGCCTGTCCACCTTTACCGATCCCCAGAGAACCACCTCATTCCCTCAGACATGGACCATTTTCTACTGGGCTTACTGGATGGTATGGTGTGTCGCCGCCCCGTTTTTTATCGGCAACATCTCCAAAGGACGCACTGTGAAACAGACTATCCTCGGCGGATATGTATTCGGACTCGGCGGCACCTTCACGAGTTTCATCATCCTGGGCAATTACAGCCTGGGCCTGCAGGTCTTCGGCAAACTGGATGTAATGAGCCTCTATGCCTCGACGGGCGATCTCTACACAACGATCATCGCCATCATCCAGACCCTGCCACTGGCCCCGCTGGTGCTGATTCTCCTGGCGCTCACGATGATCGCCTTTTATGCAACCAGCTTCGACGCCATTGCCCTGGTTGCCTCGTCCTACTCCTACAAGGAACTGGATAACGATGAAGAACCTTATATGGGCATCAAGGTGTTCTGGTCCATCATGCTGATTCTGCTGCCGATTGCCCTGGTGTTCAGCGACAATTCCATGGCAAACCTGCAGACGGTTTCAATCATCGCCGCCTTCCCTATTGCGGTGATCATTGTCCTGATTATCGCTTCATTCCTGAAGGATGCCAGGAAAGTTTTATAACGGTTTCCGGTTAACCGAAGACCGGCCTGCATCATACATTAAAAGAAAAAGGGATTATTATGCCCGGTTTAATTGACTATATCGCCGCCCAGGGCAGCCAGACATTGGACGAATTTCCATTGTCCGCCGTGGACGGCCTTATTTTTTCTGCGATGTCGTACATTCACCTCGACGGCCTGATACCAGACAGTCCCGCTCAGGCCCCGACTGTAAAAGAGGTCAAGGAAACTATTCTTTCGCTGCCGGAGAGGGAACGCCTTACACGGGTCCGCTCCGTGGAAAATCAGCTGTTACTCGAAGCCATGGCCGAAAGTCCGAGGTTTTCCAACCTCCGGCTGACCGGTTTCAGGGATATTAAATCGCCGGATCTGGAAATGCAGTTTTCCGCAGTAACCGTTCTGATAGGGGACGACGCCTTTGTCGCGTTCCGCGGCACCGACGGCACTCTCATCGGCTGGAAGGAAGATTTTAACCTGGGATTTCTCGATACCGTGCCGGGGCAGTGGGAGGCCTGTAATTATCTGTCCCACATGGCCGCCCGCGTCCCGGGTTCCCTGTGGGCGGGCGGCCATTCCAAGGGCGGAAACCTGGCCGTATTTGCAGCCGCATGTGCCTCGCCCGGTATTATGGATCGCTTAAAGGCCGTGTACAATTATGACGGTCCGGGGTTCAGCCAGGCGGTACTCTCCACCTCCGGCTACCGTGACATTCTGCCCCTCATCCACACTTTTATCCCCCAATCCTCAGTAATCGGGATGCTTCTGGGACATGAGGAATGTTATACCGTTGTTTTAAGCAACCGGAAAGGGCTGATGCAGCACGATCCTTATTCCTGGGAAATAAAAGACGGCAGTTTTGTCCGTCTGAGGGAAATCACACAGAAGAGCTGCCTGGTGGATCAGGCGTTGAAGAAATGGATTACCTCCCTCTCCCCCCGGGAGCGCGAGGCCTTTGTGGACACCGTCTATGAGATCCTCCAATCCTCCGGAGCCAGCCGCACCGGAGAACTGCTGCTCCCCGACAATATCCTGGAAATTGCAAAGAACCTGCTTAAGGAGTCGCCAGAGGTGACGCTCGACAAGATTCTGCTTCCCCTGATGGCGCTTGTGAGGGCTGCAGGGGAAACGCTGGCATCCTTTTATATGGGAGAAATAAGGATTTAATTGAGATGCGAGGACGCCTCTGTAAGACGGCGGACGGGGTAGT
>CATWBR010000530.1 GCA_958349075.1 uncultured Clostridium sp. | reverse complement strand
TTGCAAAAGAGGGACGTGATTTTAATGAGGTAATAAAGGAGATCACAAGCATCGTAGACGGTCCGATTTCAGGAGAAGTTAAGGCTACTACAGTAAAAGCTGATGATATGATCGCAGAAGGCCGCGAGATTGCTAAAATCCATCCGAACATGGTAGTTAAAATTCCAATGACGGCAGAGGGGCTTAAGGCAGTTAAAGTGCTTTCATCAGAAGGAATCAAGACAAATGTTACCCTGATCTTCACGGCTAACCAGGCTCTTCTGGCGGCAAGGGCAGGCGCATCTTATGTTTCCCCATTCCTTGGAAGACTGGATGACATTTCTACAAGCGGAACCGATCTCATCTATGATATTGTTCAGATTTTCGATAATTACCCGGAGATTTCCACAGAGATTATCTGCGCTTCAACCAGACATCCTCTTCATATTACAGAGTGTGCGAAGGCAGGCGGAGATATTGCGACCGTTCCGTTCAAGGTTCTGATGCAGATGATAAAGCATCCTCTGACCGATCAGGGAATTGAGAAATTCAAAGCCGATTACGAGGCTGTATTCGGCAAATAATTTGGGAACAGTAACGGGGAATAGACTAAAGGAAAGGAATCCGGAATGGAAATTTTAGAACTGAAGAAAAAAGCAAACGAGGTCCGCAAGGGAATCGTGACGGCTGTCCATGCGGCTAAGTCCGGCCATCCGGGCGGTTCCCTGTCTGCGGCAGACATTTTTACCTATCTCTACTTTGAGGAGATGAATATTGATCCAAAGGAACCCAAAAAAGCGGACAGGGACCGCTTTGTGCTGTCCAAAGGCCATAATGCCCCGGGACTTTATTCGGTGCTGGCCGAGAGGGGGTATTTTCCCAAGGCAGATCTTTTAACACTCAGGCATATTGGTTCCTATCTTCAGGGACACCCGGATATGAAACATATTAACGGCGTGGACATGTCAAGCGGTTCTCTGGGACAGGGTATCTCCGCTGCTGTAGGTATGGCGGTGTCCGCTAAGATGAGCGGTGATTCCTATCATGTATATACTCTGCTCGGAGACGGGGAGATTCAGGAGGGACAGGTCTGGGAGGCAGCAATGTTTGCCGGACACAGAAAGCTTGATAATCTGACCGTTATCGTGGATAACAATAATCTTCAGATTGACGGCTCCATTGAAGACATCTGTTCTCCTTACCCGATCGATAAGAAATTTGAGGCATTCAATTTCCATGTAATCTGCGTGGAAAATGGCAATGATATGGAGCAGCTTAAGAAAGCGTTTGACGAGGCAAAGACGGTCAAAGGCATGCCGACTGCCATTATTGCCGATACGCTTAAAGGGAAAGGCGTATCCTTTATGGAAAACGTAGCTTCCTGGCATGGCAAAGCCCCGAATGATGAGGAATATGAAAAGGCCATGAAAGAACTCGGGGAAGCGGGAGCGGCTCTGGATGCTCCGGTTTCGGACGGGGCAGCATCAAATCAGGAAAAGGCGGGTGGCGCAGATGGAGAATAAGAAGAAAATCGCAACCCGGGAAAGCTATGGTAATGCTCTGGCAGAACTGGGAAGGAAACATGAAGATCTGGTGGTTCTGGATGCCGATCTGGCGGAGGCTACGAAGACGGCCATATTCAAGAAGGAATTCCCTGAGCGTCATATTGACTGCGGAATCGCGGAGTGCAATATGATGGGAATTGCAGCAGGCATTGCAACGACAGGAAAGGTTCCGTTTGCCAGCACTTTCGCGATGTTCGCGGCAGGGCGGGCCTTTGAGCAGATTCGCAACTCTATCGGTTATCCGCATCTGAACGTCAAAATAGCGGCAACCCATGCCGGAATCTCAGTCGGTGAGGACGGGGCGACCCACCAGTGCAACGAGGATATCGCTCTGATGCGTACAATCCCGGGGATGGTGGTTGTAAATCCTTCCGATGATGTGGAGGCCAGGGCGGCTGTCGAGGCGGCTTATAAATATAACGGCCCGGTTTACCTGCGCTTTGGACGTCTGGCAGTTCCGGTTATCAATGACAGTGAAAACTACCGTTTTGAGCTCGGAAGAGGCGTTGTCCTGAAACGGGGCAGGGATGTGACGATTGTGGCAACCGGCCTTTGTGTTTCAGCGGCATTAGAGGCGGCGGAGCTTCTGAAAGAGGACGGCATCAGTGCAGAGGTAATTAACATCCACACAATAAAACCAATTGATGAAGAACTTCTGATCGGTTCGGCCGGAATGACAGGCAGAGTCGTGACCGTGGAGGAACATTCCATTATAGGAGGCCTTGGAAGCGCGGTATGCGACGTGCTCTCCGAGCAGTTCCCGGTGCCGGTGTATAAAATCGGTATCCGTGATACATTCGGCGAATCAGGCCCAGCTCAGGATCTTCTCCGGAAATACGGTCTGGACGCAGAAGGAATCAGAACCCAGGTTGCGGAGTGGATGAAAATCAGAATGTAAAAACTGCAGCAGACATAGAATCTGCCAAAGCATTGTATATTCGGCATAGAAGATAAGTAAAAGCGCAGTCACTGTGCAAAGATATAAGGGGATATGAGTATGAGGGGCGGCCTGAACATGGCGCTCCGAAAAGCTTATGATATAAGGCGACGTATTTTTACCGCCGGATCAGGGCGGGATATGGCAGTCGGAAGAGACACCATGTCCCGCCCTTTTTGCGGGGGAAAACATTCGGAAGCTCTGGTGTTATTGTTTACAGCATCCCATTTTTTAGAGTCAGCAGCAGCGCCTGGGTA
>CATWBR010000529.1 GCA_958349075.1 uncultured Clostridium sp. | reverse complement strand
CTATGAATACAAGGATTTTCTGGAGGCGCAGGCTGCGCCGGAAGCCGGATGGGTACTGGTAGACGTTTATATGATGGTGAATTTCAGGACACAGGTTCTCTGGACAGCCCGGATAAACTTGACAAGCTTATCCACCGCACCCCCGGCTATTACGGCTGGCAGCAGGAACATTGGCGGATGCACTGCGGGGACTACTGTGCCTTCGTAGGATATGTCGGATACCGTGAATTAAAGCAGATGGGTATTATGGAAGAAATCCTGCAAGATTCTGTATGGGATATGTGGGGAACCAAACCAGAGGAAGTATTGAAGGATCTGGTAAATGGCGGCAGTGTCCAGGGCTATTTGTTTCAGTGCCTGCACTGTGGAAAATATCATCTGTGGTCAGATTGTGATTAATATAACAATAGGCAATGATACGGCAGACAATCACAAAACCGGCTGTTGCCTGCCGCAGCTAAGCTCACTCTGCGACAGGCAACAGCCGGTTTTTCTATTTTCCAGTATCTATAAATGGTTATTTAAGTCCCGCAATTTCAGATGTCGCTTTCAAAAAGTCTTCCATCTCCCGGGGAGTGTTGACATGGAGAGGAGATATCCTGACAACGCCTTTGGATGCAAAGGCATCAAGCATCCTTGTGGAATAAATGCTGTCATAAGTTCTCTCAAATGTAACAATGCCGCGCTTTTCATACTCGGCCGCCGCCTGTTTCGGATCGAGATGTTCAAATTCGATTCCCAGAATCAGATCTCTGGTTCTCAGATCCCTGCCGTCCATCTGTACCTTAACTCTTTCCATATGACGGAGGCCTTTTTCCCTTTCGGTTCCCTCCAGCATAATCTGAAGAAGTCCCCTCTCATGGGCGGCAATCCGTTCCATGCCGATCCGAAACAATTTTCCCCTGTCCGTACAGCCGGATGCCTGTTTCTTTCCCAGCGTTGCCACGTAATTTACAATTTCTGTGACAGCCGCCAGATGGGCGGGCGTTTCGCTGCCGGCCAGCCATTCATCCGCCGGTTTTCCCGCCAGCCTGTTATGCTCCAGACGGGCTGCTCTGTCGGAGAGATAGGCAACGCCAAAGCCGCGGACGCCAAAAAACTTATACGGCGCAAAATTCATCGCATCGACTCCGTATTTTTCCGGTTCCAGTATGCCGTGAGGCGCGTGCTGGACAGCATCACAAATGATATAAAGCTCCGGGTTGATTCTCCGTGCCTCCCTGAAGATCGTTTCGATGTCGTATTTATACCCCGAGATATTGGAAGCCGCCATGCAGGAGAGAACTGCGGTGTTTTTATCAATCAGTGACAGAACTTCCTCTGCATCCACGCCGCCGGTTTCCCGGTTGGCCTGCGCCACACGGAACTCACAGTCGGTTTTCCGTGCATAAAGCTCCATTGCATCAAACGAAGACGGATGTTCCAGGACCGTAGTAACATAGTTTGTTCCTACGGCATTTTCACTGATTACCCGGATCATCTCCATCATGACGGCCGAAGCGGTATATCCGGGATAAAGCGCTCCCCCGGCCGCGTTAAAAATAATCTCTTTCAAATCACGCCGCCCCTGCCCGGCAGTTTCCTCCAAAACGCCGGCCAGCCGGTTGGAATGTCCCGGCGCATCCGGATAACTGCTGATTCTGTGAAACTCGTCCTCCGCCCGTTTCAGGCGCAGGGAACCTCCCGCATTGTCGAAAAATAATCTTTTATTCCCCTCGGGATCCCGCTGCGTAAAATAGAACAGGGAACGGATTTCTTCCAGCTCTTCTTCTGGAAACATGTCATCTGTAAAATTCATTTTAAACCTCCCTCTCACCATCCCCGGCCGTCCCGGCGGTATTCCCTTCCTCGGCCAGCTCCCCGTTTAATACAGCTTCTCTTCATTAATGACCGCATCCAGCAGATGAATGCGCTCATCGCACTCCTCTTTCCCCCGGCCGCTGACGGCCAGCAGGATCACTTCAGACACGCCGAACGGAGCCACATAGGAATTGGCAAACCCCAGGCCGTCAACCTTTGTAATAATCACAATATCCGCCTGCGCCGCAAACCGGGAAGTCTGGCGGTCCGTTATCAGTATCACCCTGGCGCCGTTTTTTTTCGCAATATCGATCACTGATTTATTAATCTCGGAATAGCGGGCAAAACTGAACACTACCAGACAGTCTTGTTCCGTAATATCCATGATTGTCTCCACGGCCGACGCGTCTGCATGGGAAATGGTAATTACCCTTGGAACCAGCATTAACAGCCTGTTTGCCAGATAGTAAGCGCAGCTTGCGGTACCGCGGAAACCGGCAATATACTTGGAATTGCTTTTCAGGATGATATCCGCGACTTCCTCGATCACCTTACCGTCCAGCTTTGCAAAGCTTTTTTCCAGATTATCGAGGATATAGCCGCCGACGTCCCGGATCAGGCTGTCCTGCTTTAACCGGCTCTTCGTCTGTGTATATTTTTCACCCGGCATTAAAAGTGACTGTTCCTTATTATATTGGGCCGCCATCCGGGCATTCATCTCGCTTCGGAAATCGGAATATCCCCTGTAGCCGAGTTTACGGATAAAACGGATCACCGAGGTATCGCTGACGCCGATTTTCTCAGCCAGCGTCGAGGATGTCAGGATTCCAATGGTATCGAGATTTTCGAGTATGTACTCCGCTATCACGGCGTCCGCCTTTGTTAGTTTCATTTCTTTTATTTTTTCAGCAACACTTTTCATTGTCTAACCTCCGGATTTATTTAAGC
>CATWBR010000528.1 GCA_958349075.1 uncultured Clostridium sp. | reverse complement strand
GTTTTATACTGATTGAAATACATCGCAGACCATAATTATAAAGTTACTAAATACTTTAGCTACAAAAACAAATTTTAGGGGAGGAATAAAATTATGAAATACCTGAAAAAATCAATTGAGCGTACGGCACAGGAAAGCCGTACACTGACGGATGACGTATCAGAAATTATCCGCAATGTACGTGAAAGCGGCGATTCTGCCATTCTCGATTACAATACGCGTTTCGACGGCAATGCAAGACAGAATTTCCGCGTGAGTCCTGAGGAAATAAAAGCCGCCTACGAAGCCGTACCTCAGCAGAACCTGCGCGACATGAAGGAAGCCGCCGCACATATCAGAGCATTTTCCCAGGCCCAGAAAGAGTGCCTCAAACCGTTAGATAACTTTTCCACCATACCGGGCGCCGTTCTCGGGCACAGAATCATTCCGGTATCCTCTTGCTGCTGCTATGTTCCCGGCGGCGGTTACCCGCTTTACTCCTCCGCCCTGATGCTGATTATTCCAGCCAAAACAGCAGGCGTCGGACGGGTAACGGCCTGTGCTCCTGCTGTCAAAGGTACCGGATGCATTCATCCGCTGACCCTGGCCGCAATGGATATCGCCGGAGCGGATGAGATTTATGTCATGGGCGGTGCACACAGCATTGCCGCATTTTCATACGGCACCCGTCAGGTGGCTCCAGTTGATATGATTGTAGGGCCTGGAAATCAGTATGTGGCAGAGGCTAAACGCCAGTGTTACGGTCAAATTGGCATCGACTTTATTGCGGGGCCCAGCGAAGTCCTGGTGCTTGCAGACAAAAGCGCCAATCCCACCATCTTAGCTGCCGATCTTCTGGCTCAGTCGGAACATGACAGACTGGCAAAAGGCATCCTTGTTACAACCGACAAAGAGCTGGGCCTTGAAGTCATCAGGGCAGTAGAAGCGGAGCTTGAGACCATTGAAACAGCCCGTATCGCCCGTGCCTCCTGGGAATCCTACGGTGAGGTCGTACTTGCCGACAATCTCACCGAGGCTGTTTCCCTGGCAAACGAATACGCCCCGGAACATCTTGAAGTCATTTTGGAAAATGCAGGCACGGTTCTGGAACAGCTTCACAACTTTGGCTCCCTCTTTATTGGTCAGGAAACCGGGGAAGTGTTCGGAGACTACGCATCCGGCACAAACCATACGCTGCCCACCGTCCGTGCATCCCGTTATACAGGAGGCGTCTGGGTCGGAACCTTTCTGAAGACCTGCACCTATCAGCGTTACGACAGGGCCGCTATGAAAGAAACCGCACCGTTAGTATCGCGGATGGCCAGAGGGGAGGGGCTGATTGGACATGCACGGGCGGCAGAGGTGAGGAAAGAGCTCCTATAAGTTAGAACGATACTGTTATCCGTTTTAAAAAAATTAATTCCTGTTTGAAAGGAACTATATAAGTTTGAAAGGAACTATCAGCAGAGAGAAAGGAGTCGAATATGCACCAATTTACAGACCTGGAAAATCATTTATTGGAACTGGTTGACACCGAAGGAGCCATCGCATTTTTACAAAGGCTGGTACAGAGCGACAGCCAGAACCCGCCGGGAAATGAGATGCAGACTGCCATGATTATCAGCCAAAAGCTTGATGAAATCGGACTTACGACCGAAGTTCAGGAAGTAGAACCGGGACGTTTCAATGTAATCGGACTTCTGGCCGGGGAAAGCGAAGAACAGCTATTATTTAACGGCCACATGGATACAGTAAAAACCGGTGATCCTAATACGTGGACTAAGCCACCGCTGGGGGGATTAATAGAAGATGGCAGGCTTTACGGCAGGGGCGCCTGTGATATGAAATCCGGCCTTGCTGCGATGATTTTCGCGATTGAAGCGTTAGTAAAATGCGGTATCACACCACATAAAAGTATACTGTTCACGGCTGTAATCGATGAAGAAGTGTTTTTTAAAGGTACCCGGGCACTGATTGATACAGGAAAGCTAAAGCACTGCACCAGAGCTTATGTCAGTGAGCCCACCTCTCTCTGCATCGCAACCAGCCTGCAGGGAGCCGCCGAGTTCACAGCCAGAACCTATGGAAAAGCCTCACATTGCGGAATGGCCGAAAATGGTATCAATGCAATTATTCCCATGGCTGAGTTTGCAACTGAGCTGAACAAACTGAATGACAGGCTGAAGGAAAAAGGGGCACTTCTCGGATTTCCGGTCAACCCCAGCCTGAATGTGGGCTCCATAAAGGGCGGAGTCGATGTCACTCTTGTCCCCGATTACTGTGAGATGAATTTCGACCGTCAGGTATTTCCCGGCGAGGATATGCAGCAGACAATTGACGAGATCTATAAGATATTTGAGCAGGTATGTTCCAAATATGAGACAAAAAATGAGCTGGCCTGTAACCAGCATTTCAATTACTGGAAAGTCGATAAAGCTCATCCTGTTGTCCGTACTGCCGTTCACTGCCACGAAATGGTCACTGGAAGCAAGCCCGAAGGTACCTTGTTCCGCGCCTATTCAGAAGTGGAAATGATCGCACAGCAGGGAATTCCCGGTGTTATCTACGGTCCGGGCAGCATACTGCAGGCTCACCGGCCGGATGAATATGTTGAAATTGATGAATTTATCACGGCACTTAAAACTTATGCATTGATTGGACTTGACTTTGTACGTTAATTGATATGCTTATAACGGCGGTTAACTTAATATAAGAATATTTACCGTTCAACTTCAAATATGAATAACAGTTCGATATAATATCCGCCGATTTACGAGTTACAGCAGGTGAGTCTGTAC
>CATWBR010000527.1 GCA_958349075.1 uncultured Clostridium sp. | reverse complement strand
ACTGTAAATTGAGGAATCAAGAATGAGGGGGAGTAATTATGTTTTGTAAAAAATGTGGGACACAACTGCCGGAAGGCACCATCACGTGTCCGCAATGCGGCCAGCAGATGATCCTGCCTGAAAGCACTGTTGCACCATCAAACCAGCCGACTGTCTGCGAAGAGAGACACAGCGAGTTTTCAGCGGCATCGGCTGCCAAAAAATTAAGTGTATGGTGCTGGCTGGCGATTGCCTCATTAGCATGCGGCTGCTTTACGCTCTACAAGGGAATTGACAAAATGGTGCGCTATAGCGACGGGGAACGTTATCCCTATGAGCCCGTGAACGCTTATGTCGGCGGGGACGCCTACAATTACATCATCAACGGCAACTATGCAACGGCGTTTTTCGTTTTAACGGCAATGTTCGTTCTGGCAGCCGTCGGCCTTCTGATTGTGCACTATCTGGCTAAAGCAAAGGAGGATGAATAGATGTTTTGCAGCAAATGTGGAGCCAGGCTCGATGGCTCTCCGCCTTCTCTCCGAATATCGGAGAACTGGGCATAGAATAACCACATGAAACAATCTGAAAGCCTCTGAAGCGGTCCTCAGTAAATGAGGACCGCTTCAGAGGCTTTTGCTCTATAACCGACTGCGGTTTTTATTTTGTTATCATTCTGGTTTTATTCTGTTTTGTTTCTGCTTTTATGTATTTCATCTCCCGCCAGCACCTCTTTCAGCACATGCATCATCCGATCCGCATCGACGGGCTTTGTTATATGGGCGTTCATCCCGCTCTTTCCTGCACGTTCCACGTCCTCACTGAATGCATTTGCCGTCATTGCCACTATCGGCACCGTCAGGCTGTCGGGACGTCCGGACGCCCTGATTTCACGGCAGGCGTCGTAACCGTTCATCACCGGCATCAGGATATCCATCAGAATCACGTCAAAAAATCCCGGTTCCATTTTCAGGTACCGTTCCACTGCCTCCCGGCCGTTGACGGCCTTCATGCTCTTCATCCCGGCCATGGATAAAAATGCTTCCGCTATCTCTGCGTTCAGTTCATTGTCCTCCACCAGCAGACACTGTTTTCCACGGAGACAGTTCATGATTTCCTCGGACTTAAATACGGAGCCGGTGCCCTCCTCTTTTTCACGGAGCACCGCCGTCCGGGAGGTCAGGGGCAGCACGAGTTCCACACGGAATACGGAACCTTTTCCGGGGCTGCTCTCCACCTCAATGTGTCCTCCCATCATTTCCACGAGATTCTTTGTGATAGCCATTCCCAAACCCGTTCCCTTATAACTGGAACGTCCGAAATCATTTTCCTGGGTAAACGGTTCAAAAATATGCTTCTGGAACTCTTCCGACATTCCCACGCCCGTATCGGATATCACGAACCGGTACCGCCCTTGTCCCTCCCCGCCGCAGGGCAGCTCTGAGGCCTCCACCGTGATTCTGCCGCCGTCGGGAGTACATTTTACCGCATTGCTCAGAATATTCATGATAATCTGACTGATGCGGACCGGGTCTCCCAGAACAGTGTCATGGGAAATATTTTCGCAATGAACCGTCAGGGACAGCCGTTTTTCTTCCGCCTTTTTTTCCACCAGCATCCGGTTGGATTCAATAAGCTCCGTCAGGGAAATCGCCTGGCTTGCCAGTTCGATCTTCTGGGCCTCAATCTTGGACATGTCGAGCACGTCGTTAATAATTCCCAGAAGTAGCCTGGAAGACACGTCGATTTTAGTCAGGCAGTCTGCCACACATTTCTCATCACTTATATTTTCCCGGGCGATTCTGGCCATACCGGTTATGGCATTCATCGGCGTCCTGATATCATGGGACACGTTGGAAAGGAAACTGCTTTTGGCCCGGTTCGCCGCCTCGGCTGCGTCGCAGGCGGAGGCCATCTCCATATACTGGGCTTTGTCGAGCCTGTAGGTGTACAGGTTAAAATAAATAAGCATCAGGGCCGCCAGAACCAGGCTCAGGCCGCTCTGCCACAGCACCTCGTCCAGTTTTCCTCTGACCGATGCCTCTATCACCTCCGACGGCACCATAAAAAGCTGATAGCCGTCCATGCTCTCAAACGGCAGCACGCTGAGACAGTATTCCCTTTGCTCATCCCTCACCCATGTCGTGGTGCCCTGTCCCCGTATGGCGGACTCCGTCATCTCGGACAGCTTATTTTTGTCGGAAAACTTCAACCCTGAAAAATATTCTTCCACCGTATCGTAATTCTTTTCATCCGTCTCTTTTCCCGCAACGTGCATAAAGGTGTTTCCATATCCATCCGCAAGAATAACGGTCGCGTCCCCGTCATAGAGTTCCTGATTCAGGCTGTCGTATAACGCTGTATTGCTGTAGGCCATGGCCAGCGCGGCCACCCTGCGGCCGGCCACCTCGTATGGCTCCACCGGGATGCCCACAAAAACAGCATCCTCCAAATCATTATAAAGCCCTACCCGAAATATTTCTTCCCGTCCCTCCAAAAGCAGCTCCAAATCGGCGGACTTCCGGATTTTTTCCCTTTCTCCGCTCTTTCCCATTGCATATCCTTCGCTGTCGATCAGGTAAATTCCAAACAGATTATTGCCTGCCGCACTTCTGTCCAAATAAGCGGAGAGTTCCTCCGTGCTCATCTGGTTGAACATCCTGAGTGTCTCACTGACATTGCGAAGCATACTCCTGTTATCCGCAAACCGCATATCATATACCATGCAGTTCTGCTGCGCCACCCTCCTCAGGTTGCTGGCGCTCATGTTTTTAGTGATATTTTTATATGCATAGAAAAGAAG
>CATWBR010000526.1 GCA_958349075.1 uncultured Clostridium sp. | reverse complement strand
ATCGTGTATTATCCACTATTGAACCACCGTTACAGAATCACTCAATACTTCAAAGTTAGAGATTGGATTCTCTGTGCAAATCACTTCCCGAAGCCCTTTCAACCCGGAGAGCGGCGATATATCCGTCACGTAATTATCCGAGAAGTCGATCGATTTAAGCGCCTCCATCGATGATGCAAATTCCAGACCCGTCAATTCATTTTCTTTAATGCTGAGTGCATTCAATCCTTTGAATTTCCCCAGGAACGACAGATGATCCGTAAGATTCACATCATCCCAATTCACAGAATAGATTCCGCCCCCTCCTCTGACCGACACATTTTTATACAGTTTGATATGATCGATCTTCAGTTGTTCCAGGCTTGTATTATCCTGGATTTTATCAAAATTAATTTCACAATCCATACCGCTGATGTTCAAAGACTTAAGCGTCGGCATGTTGAAAATTCCGGAAATATCCTCGTAAGTCTTTGTCCCGCTCAGATTCAGGTTCTCAAGTGCGGGAAGTCTTGTGATAAAACTGTAGTCGCGTTCCATCTGGCCAAACGAGGTACAATTTAAGGTGGTCAGTTTGCCCAGGCCCTCAAAATCCGAAGGATTATTTACCTTGCAGCTATCCAACGTCATTATCCTAAGCTCCGGCATGTTCCGCAGAAAGACTGTACTCTCAAAACTGTCCAGATACAGCTCCTCCATGGCCGAAAGCGCGCTCAAATCAGGCTCCGGACAGCCGTATGGCAGCTCCAGCTTCAATTTTTTTAGATTTGTCAATCCGGATAACGCAGACATATCCTTCAGCCCATCACAGCGTTCTATGGTCAAACTCTCCAGCCCCGTACAGTTTTCAAGTGGATCCAGGTTCAGGAATGTCCCATAGCTTAAGTTCAGTTCCCTTAGTCCCCCCATCCCCGACACAAAGCTGAAATCTTTTAACTTCTTTGAACTGATTGTCACCCGCTCCAGCCATGGCATCATGCCAAAAACGGAAAAATCCATCCCCTCATCATACAAATCGACCGAAAGGGATTTCAGCGTTTTAACAGCGACCAGCTTCTTCGGTTCCTCAATCTCATCACAGTTCAGGCTCAGGATCTCCAGGTTTGGAAACTTTTCGGCTCCGTTAATACTCACCTTGTCTCCGGACATGCCGATTTCCCGCATGGAATCCGTATCACCGATCAGTCCCGCCACACTGTCAAAACTGTCAAAATATCCGCTGATCCCTTCAAGATGAAGACCTGCAATTTCCTTCGATGTAAGTCCGCGGTTGGTTTTCAGTTTCTTTACCCCATTAAACTTCGGAAGGCCGGATAAACTCATATTCACATAGTTGTCTCTGGGAAAGCTGACCCAGGTAAGTTCTGGCTCAGAAACTCCATTTCCCTCATCGGCGGCCGTGTCACCGGAATCGGCATACGGATTATAAAAGCTGTATCCAATCTGCTCAAAATCTGCCGTGGTTCTAAATTCCAGCCACTGAATCTTTGCCAGTTGTTCATCGGTGATTAATTCCGCAGGCTGGCCATATACCTGCTCCGCAAATGCGGCAAGAATTCCCTCCAGCTTAACATCGTCTTCCTCTGTTTTTCCAATTCCTGCCGCACTTCCGTTGGCGGCGCCCGCAGACTGTTCACTATTTACCTTCACTTCATGATCCATCTTATAGCGCCGGTAAACGGCAGGACCTCTCATCACGCCCAGTATCACAAAAAACAGCACAACGAGCGCGACTCCGCGTTTCCAACCGTATGCTTCCCATCCTGTTTTTTTCTTTTCCTGTATCTTGACCGGCTGATATTTAATCGGCTCCGGCATTTTTTTCAGAGAGGGATTTCCCTCTCCCGCAGCCCCATTTCCCCCTGCCGTATCCCATTCAATTAAATACCTAGTTCCACAGTATTCACATATAGCATAGTTGGGGTTTTCCGGGTCTACAATCATCGTTCCCTGACAAGCGGTACATCTTAACTCTGTAATTTTCACGTTCTTCCTGCTCCTGTAACCTTATTATGTAGTGCAATGACTTCATCCATATCACGTACGGCATCATATTCTTTGCCCTCATACATAAAATGATGATCATGAATGACGGATGGATTCCGTTTCAGGACCGCCTGGACAATCTCCACTGCATCTTTTTCCTTAATCGAAAAGTTCGAAATCGCCATCTTCTTATCATTGGAATAAGCCACAAACGCCCGGTCATACCCGCCGTCCAGGCATCTGAACTTATTTGTATAAAAACAGGCCACCAAATTCTCCATACGTGCCATGGAAGCTCCAATCCCCGGCATCTTGATATAATGCTTTGTTATAAAACCCATCTTCTTTAAACTGTTGGTATCTTTCTGCTTTTCAAAACTAAATAGAATGGTTCCCGGTTCCCTGAACTCCTGATCTGCTTTCAGAATCTCTGCTTCCGGAAGTCCCGTTTCTTTTACATACTGTTTGAGCCATTTGTCGTTCCGTGTCTTCTGCAGCTTAACACCTCCTAAAACGAGAAGAATTCCAGGTATCACAAACGCCCCTGCAAACATCAATATTGCACCATCTCCATCTCGAGGGTCATCTGAAACACTACTCCAAGCAATACTCCGATGCCTGCCAGCATTCCTCCCGCTGCCGCCAGCCCCTTTCCAAGTCCGGCCACACTGTACATAAATTTCAACACACTTCCGTCTTGCGACATTTTCTTTTTCATTTTCTCATCCGGTTCAAATACCATTGCCTCTGCTTCCCTTCTTAGTAAGTATAATGAGTGAATCTATATTCATATTATCATGA
>CATWBR010000525.1 GCA_958349075.1 uncultured Clostridium sp. | reverse complement strand
ATCATGCAGAATAAATTAACTTCAAAGAAAGCCGGATCCGGCGTTTCGAGGGAGGCCGATTTAGGCCATGACAACATCGGGAAACTTCTGTTGAGCCTGGCGCTGCCGGCCATCCTGGCACAGATTATTAATCTTTTATATAATATGGTAGACCGTATGTACATCGGCCATATAGAGCACATCGGACCGGACGCGCTGACCGGCGTGGGGGTAACGATGCCGGTTATCATGTGTATTTCCGCTTTTGCGGCCCTGGTCAGCATGGGCGGAGCACCGCGCGCCTCCATTATGATGGGAAAAGGCAGGAATGATCAGGCTGAGAAAATCCTCGGCAACTGTACCTCCATGCTGCTTATCATCTCGGTGGCGCTGACCGCCCTCTTTCTGATGTTCGGGCGTTCCATCCTGCTGATGTTCGGCGCCAGTGAAAAAACGATTGTTTATGCCTGGGCCTATATGCAAATTTACGCCTGCGGAACCATCTTCGTACAGCTTGCCCTGGGTCTGAATGCCTTTATCAATGCGCAGGGATATGCAAAAATCGGTATGATGACGGTTGCCATCGGCGCTGTCTGCAATATCATCCTGGACCCGATTTTCATCTTCGGGTTCCAGATGGGCGTGCGCGGAGCCGCATGGGCCACTATTATCTCGCAGGCCGTATCCTGTATCTGGATCCTCAAGTTCCTGACCGGTAAGAAGAGCATGTTAAAGATCAAATTCCAGAATATGAAGCTCGACAAGAGCATTATCGCCACCTGCGTTTCCCTGGGCCTTGCCCCGTTTATCATGCAGTTTACCGAGAGTGTCCTGTCCGTCTGCTTTAACACGAGCCTCTTAAAATACGGCGGGGATATCGCGGTAGGAGCCATGACAATCCTGATGAGTGTCATGCAGTTTTCCATGCTGCCTCTCCAGGGACTGACACAGGGCGCACAGCCGATTATCAGCTTCAACTACGGAGCGGGCAATATTGACCGTGTGAAAAAGGCGTTCCACCTGCTCCTGCGTGTTTCTATCTGTTATTCCACGCTTCTGTGGGCAATCTGTATGTTTGCTCCGACCGTGTTTATTTCTATCTTTACAAACAATGCGGATCTGACACAGTTTACCGTCTGGGCAATGCGGATTTATATGGCCGCGTCCCTGATTTTCAGTATACAGATATCATGCCAGCAGACCTTTATTGCTCTGGGCAATGCCAAGACCTCCGTCTTCCTCGCCCTGCTCAGAAAAGTCCTGCTTTTGATTCCTCTGATCTTTATACTTCCGCAGTTCTTCAGCAACCAGGTTCTGGCCGTGTTCATTGCGGAGCCGATTGCAGACATCATCGCGGTGAGCACGACCGCGCTCCTCTTTGCCAGGGAATACAAAAAACTGGGGAAATATGAGGATAAGGCCGCCTAAGCCGCGCCTGAATTATAAGAATCCAATCAGTCCTCTTCGCCCGCCTTGAAGTTATAAACCGGCTTAATCACCGCCAGAATCCCGGCGGTATCGCCGATGTTGTCCACGATGTCCTGCATTCCCTTATAAGCCATCGGACATTCATCCAGGGTTTCCGAATTGACGGAGGTCGTATAGATTCCCTCCATCTCCTTCCTGAACTCCGAAACGGTATAGGATTTTTTCGCCTGGGTTCTGGACATCAGGCGGCCGGCGCCGTGGGGTGCGGAGTAGTTCCAGTCCTCATTGCCCTTTCCGATACAAATCAGGGAGCCGTCTCTCATATTGATTGGGATCAGAAGTTTTTCCCCGGCCTGTGCAGAGACGGCTCCTTTCCTGAGGATCATATGTTCCGTATCAATATAGTTATGGATTGTGGTGAACTGTTCCTCCACTTTGAGCTTCATTCCCCGAATCATTTCATCCATCATCGCCTTCCGGTTCAACATGGCAAAATGCTGAACCAGCGTCATATCGTGAATATAATCCTTTAGAAGCTCTCCTTCACAGTAGGCCAGAGCCTTGGGGACTTCTGTTGTAACCTGCGCCTTCAGCGCTTTCAGGGCCTTCTGGATTTCCTTCTCGCGCCCTGTCTCCTTATATTCCTTAATCAGAGCGTTTACATCGGCCGGAGAACTCCCGTTGAGGGCTTTATATGCCTCGTTCTGGTAGAAGTGGGCTACCTCCAGCCCCAGGTGTCTGGAACCTGAATGGACGACAAGATAGAGATTCCCCTCCGTATCCCGATCCACTTCAATAAAATGGTTTCCGCCTCCCAGTGTCCCGAGGGAACGGACCGCCCGGTCCAGGTTAATCTTCCCCGCCGCCCTGCACCGAAGCTCATTCAGATCAATCTGCCCATTATACGGGTGCGGTTCTTTCCTGATATTGAATCCGGAAGGGATCTTTTCATAGATCAGCTTATCCAGCTTTTCAAGCTCAATATGGGAATCCCGAATGCGGACTGTCTCCATCCCGCAGCCGATATCAACCCCCACCAGATTCGGAACTGCCTTATCCCGGATTGTCATTGTGGTTCCGATGGTGCATCCGGCTCCCGCATGGACGTCGGGCATAATCCTGATTCTGCTTCCCGAAGAAAACTCCTGGTCGCAGAGCATCTTAATCTGTGCCAGCGCAGTCTCTTCCACCACCTCGGTAAATACTTTTGCCTCGTTATATGTTCCTTTTACTGTTTTCATAATGTTTTTTACCTCAAAATCTTCCTGCAGCCCCCAGAGCGTGTTTTAGCGGCATTATTCCTATCCGCCGCAGTATGCCGTCCGGAGGGCTTTCTTGTAGCATTAAGTTCAATGATATAAGAAAGAATCCCGCGAGCGGGATTCTCCGCCTGCGGCGGGTCGCTTTAGCG
>CATWBR010000524.1 GCA_958349075.1 uncultured Clostridium sp. | reverse complement strand
TCTTGCATAACGTCACGAAGAAAAGTATAAAAGTATTATGTTGTTCAAAGGAGAAAAGATATGCCGGATACGGAAGGACCTGAGAAAAAAAATCCCGTTAACCGGGAATTCATGAGGGAAAAGATTGTGAAACAGCCGTTGTCTAAAAAGCAGATTGCAAAGCGCATCCTCATTCTTATGTGCCTTGCGGTGCTGTTTGGCGTGATCTCGGCTGTCAGTTTTGTGCTGGCCAAACCTTTGGCGGACCGTTATCTGGGTAAAGAAGAGACGGAAGAAAGCACTTCAATTGTATTTACCAAGGATGATCCGGAGGCAACTGCCGTCAGTACGGCCGAGGAGGAGACGGTTCCCCTGAAGGTCGAGGAGGAAGAGCTTCGGATGGCGATCGAAGAAGCGCTTACCCGCTACAGCTTTACGCCGGAGAACCTGAATACGTTTTACAGCTCCCTTCGCGATGTGGCGGTTCAGGCGGATAAAGGAATTGTAAGAATCAGCTCGGGGAAGCAGCAGACCGATCTCTTCGGCAATCCGGTTGAGAGTACCGGTGAATATGCCGGCGCGGTAATTGCCAGGACAAGCGGTGAGTATATGATATTTACCAGCGCGGATGCGGTCAGACAGGCGGATTCGATTTCCGTGACATTTTTTGACGGAACCAGGGTTTCGGGGCAGGCTAAACAGATTGACGAAGTTCTTGACATGGCGGTCATCAGCGTGAAGAGCGGGGAACTGGGAGAGGAACTCAGGAAAGATGTAAAGGTGCTTGTTCTGGGTAATTCCTACTCGGTAAAAGCGGGAGATATGGTGATTGGTGCGGGCGGTCCGTCGGGACAGGTACACTCCGTAACATACGGAACCATTTCCTATATTGCAAGAAATGTTCAGATGACGGACGGCATTACCAGAATCTTATATGCCGATATCAGCAGTAATTCCAACATGGGTACATTTCTGCTCAATACGGCCGGAGAGATTATCGGATGGACGTCCGAGGATTATAAGACGGAGGAGAGCCAGAAGATGACGGCTGCCGTCGGGATATCCGACTATAAGCCGGTTATTGAGAAGATGACCAATGGGATTCAGGTGCCTTATTTTGGCGTTAGGGGCCAGGAAGTCAACGAAACCATGGTGGAGAACGGATTTCCGCAGGGCGTCTACGTGGTAGAGGCGGTTGCAGGAGGACCTGCCTATGATGCAGGCATTCAGAACGGTGACATTATAACGCTGTTCGGCGAGAAAGAGATAACCACGTTCAAGGAACTCCAGATGCAGATAGAAAATGTCCATTGCGGCACCAGGGTCAAGGTGAAAATTATGAGAAAAGGCCCGGACGGCTACAAGGAGCTGGAACCGTTTGAGGTGGAAATAAGAGCCAGATAGATACAGAAAGCTGGCCGGAATGAAGAAGGTAATGCAGAGATAAAAGTGTGGGAGCCTGACTTGTCAGGCTCTCTGTTAACGAGGAGAGAGAGGAAAAGTATGAAATATATTGAGCAGTTCCGCGAGGGGATGCGCATCTCAGATGTGTATCTGTGTAAGACAAAACAGATCCTTCTGACGAAGAATGGAAAAGAGTATGTGTCCATGACGCTTCAGGATAAGACAGGGACCATTGACTCCAAGATTTGGGATTTGAGTTCCCCGGGAATCGGTAACTTTGAAGCAATGCAGTACGTGTTCATCGACGGAGATGTGACTGTATTCCAGGGGTCCAACCAGTTAAATGTGAAGAGAATCCGAAGGGCCGACGAGGGAGAGTACATAGAGAGCGATTATCTGCCGGTCAGTTCCAAAGATATTAAAGAAATGTACCGGGATCTTACCGCGCTTATCCTGTCCATGAAGAATCCGTGGCTGAAACAGTTGGCAGGCAGCTATTTTATAGATGACAAGGATTTCGTTAAACATTTCTGTTTCCACTCGGCGGCCAAGAGCGTTCACCACGGCTTTGTAGGCGGTCTGCTGGAGCATACGCTGAGTGTGATGAAGCTGTGTGATTACTATTCGGGGACATACCCGATGATTAACCGCGATCTGCTTCTGACGGCGGCACTGTTCCACGATATCGGCAAGACGAAAGAACTGTCTTCATTTCCGGAGAATGACTATACGGACGACGGCCAGCTTCTGGGCCACATTATAATCGGTACCGAAATGGTGGGTGAAAGAATCCGCACCATTCCCGGATTCCCGGATAAGACTGCATCGGAATTAAAACACTGCATCCTGTCGCATCACGGTGAATTGGAATACGGTTCTCCGAAAAAACCGGCGTTAATGGAAGCTTTGGCGCTGGCGTTTGCCGACAATACCGATGCAAAGCTGGAGACTATGACGGAGCTTCTCAAAAAGGCTGGGGACAACAATGAATGGCTCGGCTTTAACCGGCTGCTGGAGAGTAATGTGAGAAAGACGGCTACAATTCAGCCGTAATTACAGTTCATCCTCTGCCAAAAAGCGGCAGCGCAGCGAACCGTAACACGCTGCGCGATGCACAGAAACGGGAAAAACGCCTCGCGTGATACTGCCGTTGGACAGTAACCGGAGCGACAGATCGTGATTTTATACGCTAAATTGGGATTGACGGGGCGGGACCGCCGGATTATAATAGTTTCAATCGGCAGCACAAGCTGTTTTAATGTATCGGCAGTCGTTTGCCCGGCATGATCCCTGCACAAGCAGGTAAATTTAGCGCATTCTCCGCGGAGCGGTTTTATTGAGTGGCAATGAAAAGTTCGCGAAGCGTGCTTTTCGTTGTTTAACAGAGTATTTTCCTGTTAAATAAAGATTTTCCCAGAGAACGGGTGATATTGGAA
>CATWBR010000523.1 GCA_958349075.1 uncultured Clostridium sp. | reverse complement strand
GTTTAACAACATGCTGATCGAATTTTCGTTAATTACTCTTTTATATGCTCATAACCCTGGTTGATAATACTTCTCACATGGCCGTCCGCCAGAGAATAAAATACGGCTTTGCCTTCTCTTCTGTTCTTCACCAGCTTAGACTGCTTCAGAATCCGCAGTTGGTGGGAAATGGCCGACTGGGTCATATTCAGAAGCTGGGCAATATCACAAACGCACATCTCCGCCTCAAACAGCACATACAGTATTCTGATTCTGGTCGAATCTCCAAACACTTTAAATATTTCCGCCAGATCGTATAAGTCATCATCATCCGGCATTTTCTCGTTTACTGCTTTCACCACATCCTCATGAATCTGGTAGAAATCACAGCACTCCACATCATGTACCGCCAAATGTCAGAACCTCCTTTCCACATTCCTCCCGAAACCCGGGAGCCCTTAGAGCCGCGCGCTGTTTTGCTGTTTAGGTGCAATCTAATGCGGGCTGTTTTGTCATTCAAACAATTGAACGATTGTTCATACGTTTATAATATTCCGTTTTCTCCTTAATGTCAAGCAATTTTAAAAATTTCCAAACGGTAACCTTCCTATAAAACAACGAAAAGCACGCTTCGCGAACTTTTCATTGCCACTCAATAAAAAGACACCTGTGGCACGATGGTGTGAGACTGTTGCTCACGCATCGCCGCAGGCGTCCTATTCGTTACCGTATGAACTAAAGATCTTTTTTCCGAAATGACGACACGGAAATACAGACCGAAGCTGCCATAAAAACAGCGGCAATAAACGGTATAATTTTGAGTGTCATCACAATCTGCCATTCCTCTATTTTGGGTAACCTGTCTTTAAACAGCATCACCAGAACCCACGGGAGCATCCAGATTACTATATTCACATAGCGGGCCTTCTCAATTCCGATAATATAAACCATCGGCATCAGGATTGCCTGCATGACAATGGTCACTGCCAGTACGGCGCCCACCCCTGCAAACACTTCAATAACAGGCTCCCGGGTAATGAAAGCATAGCCCGCCGTAACAATCAGCGATACAACTGTCAGAATCAGGTCGAGTCCCAGCATAAAAATGTATTTTGACCACACCATCTCTTTCCTGCTCACCGGCATGGCCGCCAGATATTCATTGCAGCGAAATTGTTTGTCATAAGTAAATGAATTAAAACATGCCATAAGCCCAAGCATCCCGGTCATCATCAGAATCATGGAAACATTCCGAAACACCACACCATATACCGCAAATATCATCAGCACCAGCGCCCAGCTCTTAAGCTGAGGCTTGAACATGCAGATTTCCTTATATAATAATCCTTTCACGGTTCTTCCTCCCTTCCGTTCTTCTCCGCGTTCCTGCTACTTTTCGGACTTTACCAGAAAAAGCATAATCTCTTCCAGCGAAGCGGACTCTATGGCCATCCCGTCTTTTACCCGGAATGTCCTGTTTACCTTGACAAGCGCTTCCGCGCCAAAACTGTTTTCACGGATTCCGGATACGCTGACATATCCTTCTTCCTCCATCTCCATGATACTTCGGCGGCTGCCCTTTAAAATCCGGTATTCCTCCAGCAGACGGTCTTTCTCCTCGCAGAGCATGAGCCGTCCGGCGTGGATAAATGCGGCATAGTCCGCGGTTTTTTCAATATCACTGATAATATGGGACGAAATCAGCACAGAATGTCCTTCATCCATGACAAATCCCCTCAGAATGTCAAGCACTTCTTCCCTCACAACCGGGTCCAGGCCGCTGGTCGGCTCATCGAGAATCAGCAGTTTCGCGCCGTGGGAAAGGGCAATCGTCAGAGCCAGCTTCATCTTCATTCCCTTGGAATATTCTTTGATCTTTTTCTTTTTATTTATGTCGAACTGTTCCAGATAACGGTAAAAACACTCGCTGTCCCAATTTTTGTAAATCCCATTCATCATTGTGTCAATCTCTACCGCTTTAAAAACATCGGGCAGGCTGAGCCCTTCCATAACAATGCCCAAATCCTCTCTGAGCCTTGAATTTCCCTCGTGTAACTCTTCCCCGAAAAGGCGGATCGTTCCGCCGTCCCTGTGAATCAGGTTCAAAACCGCTTTGATCGTCGTGCTCTTACCCGCCCCGTTTTCTCCCATCAGGCCCATGATACAGCCATACGGTAATTCCAGATTAATATCCCGGAGGGTAAAGTCACTGTAGTGTTTCGTCAGGCCCTCTATTTCCAGAATGTTATTTGTATTTTCATCCATATTCATCACCTTTTCAATCCCTCTTGTTACGCCCTGGCCTGCTTCCGGCCGGGGCTGCGCCTCAGGTTCTGTCCCAGTCTTCATACAGGGCGGCCAGCACATCCTTCAGTTCTTCATATGGAATGTGGGCAACCCGCGCCATGTCTGCGGCTTCCTGAAGACATTCTTCGATCTTCTTAAACTGCTCTTCCTTCATTAATTCCTTGTTCTTTCCGGTGACAAAGCTTCCTTTTCCCTGGACCGATTCAATGAATCCTTCTTTCTCCAGCTCCTCGTATGCTCGCTTTGTGGAAATGAGGCTGACCCTCAGTTCCCTGGCCAGATACCGGAGAGACGGAAGCGGGGCCCCTGCCTCCAGTTCTCCTGAGATAATTGCATTCTTAATCTGGCTTACAATCTGCTCGTAAATCGGCCTGTCACTCGAATTACTGATGATTATATTCATATTTCATTTCTCCTGCAGTGCATGGTGTTTCTGCTTTCTCTTTGCCGTGGAAGAAAAATATTCCACAAGATTAGCAGCGATTTCCCTGGAACCTGACAAAACCGAACCTTGGCAAAAGTCAGCAAAAAACATCTGTATATATAC
>CATWBR010000522.1 GCA_958349075.1 uncultured Clostridium sp. | reverse complement strand
CAGGTGAACAAGCGGCTTCAGCCTTATAGCCTGACGTATCAGGATATTTGTACAGGTAGATATACCAGTGACGAAGTGGATGCGGTTCCGCTTTACGAACTCCGGGAGGTGCCTTTTATCACGATGAAACCAGGTAACGATATGTTTCAAAGAGGCAACCAGATTTGCAGGAACGCCGGATTTGTCATGAAGACAGTCTTATTGGTAGATCAGGTCCTTACTTCCGTCAACATTGCCTCAAACGGAGTCGGAGCCGTGTTTAGCCGCGCCGATATTGTAAGCTGCATGCCGGAAAACGAGATGCTGACTTATTATAAAATTGGAGATCCGCTGGCAACCCGGCCGGTCAGTTTTGCCCAGAAAAAGGGAAAATACACTACGTCCGCGATGCGGGAATTTATGAATATAGCCGGAGTAGAGAAAAAGGTAACGGATTAAGAAGTTAAATAGAATACGAAATTACAGCAGCCTCTCCCCACCGGCTTACAGACGCCGGACAATGGATAGCTTCGCCCCGGATGTTCCGGGGCGCTTTTTATATCACAGAAAAGTGCTCTGTGATATAAAAAGCGCTTTATTCGATCAGCCGGTTGCTTTTTAGGTAAGGTATGGTACACTTAAACCATATTTATAAAGCATAGGAAAATGGCAGAAGCCGGCCTGCCGGTCCGTGGCTTTGGAAAGGGGTATATATGTTTGGACAGATGAAAGCGATACTGCTTCTGCTTGGCCTCGCCGTCTCGGTATCTTCCGGGGCAGGGATTATTACGATACCGGAGCAGAAGTCTTCGGAAACGTCTTCAAAGCTTGATATATATGATATTCAGGATTATCTGGGTTTTGGTTTTAACGTGCCGGGGAAGGGCGGATGGACAAATGATTTGGGACCGGACGGATATCCGAACAAGATCAGGTTCGAGGACAGGGAGACCATATTGCTTGTGGAGGTCAGGGAACGCGATCCCGATAGCGCGGCGTTTACAGAAAACTGGGATGAGACGGCTGCAAACCTGGAACGTCTGGCAAAGGAAAACCTGGGAGAAGAACTTCTGTCATTCGAAACATTTGCTGATAATAAGGGCTTATCTGAGAACGGCACGCCGGAAAAGCGGTACGGTTTCCGGTACGTATCTGAGAGGCAGGGAGAGAAGCTTTACATATCGGTATTCTACCGCTTTGGTGCAAACTATACGGCGGAATTTGTGGGGATCGACACGGATGAGAATAAGGGATACCAAACGGCCGGGGATGCGGCGGAGTCTTTTACGGAATTGGGCGGTGAGGCCCACATGATAGGCTACAGACCTCCGATGATGGGGGAGAAATTGTGGGATTATCCGTATCTGCACAATCCGTTTGCCGTCACCCTCTATTATCTGGATGATATTGCCCCGACAAAAGAGCGGCAGAAGACGGATTATGCGATTGAGTGGAAGGACGAAGGCGTTGAGACCCTGGTCCGGACGGTTATCGGAAAGCCGGATGGGGCTGTCATGTCCAGCGATCTGGATCATTATACTTCCCTGCGGCTGACTCTGCAGCCACAGGATCCCGACACTTACCGGATACAGGTCAATGAGCAGGATGAATGGGTTCCGGCCGGGGACATCCGGATACGTTCGATCGAGGACTTGCTGGAATTTAAGAACCTGGTTTCCCTTGATCTTCTGTTGGAGGATCTTGAGGACATCAGCCCGATTTCCTCCATGACGGGCCTCAAACGCCTTTGGCTGACTGCCGATGAGGAGATGGAGGATCTTAAATGGCTGAAGCCTCTTAAGAACCTGGAGCTGCTTGATATGTGGGGAATCTATCCGAATGTAAAGGATTTCAGCGCAATGAGCGGACTCGTGAATCTGAAAAGCCTGAGAATTACGGTGCCGTCCGTGCGGGATTTATCACCTCTTGCAGGTCTTAAGGAACTTTCCTATCTCGATATCAATACCGCTGATCTTGAGAATATGGATAAGCTGACCCAGGTGGAGGAAATGTTTTTGTCGGTGCCCGACGGCTATGATCTGTCCGTATTTGCAGAGCTGCCGAACCTTAAAGTGCTGTATTTATATTATTCCGGAGAACTCGATACAGAGCCGGTTATCAATGCAAAACAGATAGAGCGCCTTGTCATAAACAGCGAGGATATCTATGACAGGACCGTGTCTTCACCCGAGGAAGAATGAGAGGAGAATTAGTGTTATGAAGAAAATTTTATATGTTGACTGCTGCATAAGAGGGGAGGAATCACGCACAAAAGAGCTGGCGGAATGCCTCGTGGAGGGACTTAAAAACCAGCCGGGCATTGAGTTTTTGACAGTGAGGCTGACGGAATGTAATTTAAAACCGTTGGATGCCGGTGATGTGGAGCTGAGAAACGGGCTGATTGCGGCTGGCCGCCTCCAGGATCCCTTTTTTGAGCTGACAAGACAGTTTGCTTTGGCCGACGTGATTATTATCGCCGCCCCGTTTTGGGATTTTTCCTTTCCCAGTCTGCTGCGCGTGTATCTGGAGCGTATGTGTGTCAGCGGGATGACGTTTCATTATAATGAGAAGGGGGAGACCGTGGGGGATTGCCGCGCTTCACGCCTGGTCTATGTGACGACCAGAGGCGGTTACACGGGAGTTATGCCCACAGGTTATCCGGATCTTGCCGGAGCGTACATGAGGGCGCTGTGCGCGATGCTCGGGATTGAGCGCTTTGATTCCCTGTCGGCCGAGGGGCTTGATATCTACGGAAACGATGCGCGGGAGATACTCGATACGGCAAAAAGACAGGCGGCATGTCTCCTGGAGGAACTTTTACACACAGCCTAAAATGTATAACTAAATGATGATG
>CATWBR010000521.1 GCA_958349075.1 uncultured Clostridium sp. | reverse complement strand
TTTTTATACTCTTCTGCACTTTACTGCAATTTTGAACCATAATCTGCAACAGGTAAAACATTGCAGATTTCAATAGGAGGTTTCACTTACAGTTTCGGTTTCACTTCCCGTGGGAACGGACAGTGATTATATCCTCCGCGCTCAGAGTGGAATTTCTTTACGGTACCACGCCGCCGTTCTGGGGGGAACAGGGCACGATATCGGCTGCCGCCAATATTCCGGACCAACGTTGGGTGCGGTGCTGCCGGGATTTATGACGGCATACTGGTCCCGGAGTTCCGGGATGATATACCTCTTTAGTTTTTTACCATTAAATGAGTACTCATTAATAAAAGAATATCATTCGTTTTGGCAATTGTCAATCGTCAAAAGCCCAATTCAAAAAGATCAGTAAAAAGTCACAAAAAAAGATTGGAGTAATCTTAAAAATGGCCTGCTATTTCACTCTTAAAATGTTAATATTGCCAAAAAGGGGTACGCCCGGACTGCCCCCGTCCCTATTTAGCCGCGGTAATGCATCCGGACTAATATTCTTCTAAAAAGTGGTGCCTCTCTCCATTTTTAACATAACCTATACAAGCATCCAGATTGACATTTTCCACACTTTTAAAAATGTTCGTCTCAATATGCGGATTGATCAGGCGGAAACGGTTAATCAGTTCTTTCATCTCCTGCCGCTTGGAGAGATGGTTTTCATCCCGGCCAGCCACTGCCTCGGCCGCTTCGGTAAACCGGCAGGCGCACTGGAGAAAACGCAGGCCGTTAAAATCCTTCCAGGCCAGTATATCCGCCTCCTTCACCAGATAGAGAGGCCTGATAAGCTCCATTCCCTCAAAATTGGTGCTGTGGAGCTTCGGCATCATCGTATTGACCTGGGCGCCGTAAAGCATACTCATCAGAATCGTTTCTATCACGTCGTCAAAATGATGACCGAGGGCAATCTTGTTACAGCCCAGCTTCTTCGCATTGGCGTACAAAAAGCCCCTCCGCATCCTGGCGCACAGGTAACAGGGCGACTGGTCCACGTCCACCACCACGTCAAAGATATCCGAATCAAAGATAGTGACCGGAATATTCATAATCCTGGCGTTTTCCTCGATCATCCTACGGTTGGCCGGATTATATCCCGGATCCATGACCAGGAAATGAAGGCCGAACTTCATCTTTCCATGCCTTAAAATTTCCTGCATACATTTGGCCAGGAGCATGGAATCCTTCCCTCCGGAGATACAGACGGCAATATTATCGCCCTCTTTAATCATATCATATTCATTAAGCGCCCTGACAAACGGGCGCCAGATTTCTTTTCTGAACTGCTTGATAATACTCTTTTCTATCTCACGGCAGCGATCCGGCGCTTTATCTTCCCCCTGCCTCTCTGCCATGAGCGTCATTTTTTCTGCACGCTGCGCCTGCCCGGCGCTTTGTGTTGTCTCTTCATTCTGCATATATTGTTATTTTTCCTCTATTCCGTCACATCACTCCCGCTTTCAGGCGTTACTTCCGCCTGTACCGGCCGTGTCTTTCCTTCCTCCAAAACTGCAGCGGGAACCGGCTTTCCGGTCGCCTCCTCCAGTGCCTTTCTAAGGACTTCAACTTCTTTCTGAAGTTTTTCCATCTGTTCCATCATCATCCGGTTGTGCTCACTGATAATGGTCTTCTGCTTCTTCTGAATCGGCACGCCGTCCTTCTTGACGGGCCGAGCCGGAATTCCCACGGCGGTGATATTCTCATCCAACTGGCGCAGCAGCACGGCATTGGCCGCGATGGAGCAATTATCTCCAACTTCGAATGAGCCCAGGATTTTTGCTCCCGCTCCGACCGTCACATTGTTTCCCAGCGTGGGATGCCTCTTTCCCTTCTGGGTGCCCACGCCTCCCAGCGTCACGCCCTGATAAATGGTACAGTTGTCACCAACCACCGTGGTTTCTCCGATCACCACGCCGCAGCCATGGTCGATCAGAATCCCGTGTCCCAGTTGGGCTCCCGGGTGTATCTCAATCAATGTAAAAAATCTTGCAAGCTGAGAAATCAGCCTGGCAAGAAAAAACATGTGATGTCTGTAAAACCAGTGGGCAACCCTGTGCCAAATCAGCGCATGGACACCCTGATATAAAAGCAGCACCTCAAGTGCATTCCTCGCCGCCGGATCCCTCTCCTTCACGGCTTTCACGTCCAGCCAGATATCCTTAAGAATCATTCTCTCCTACCTCTTTTTTCATCATGTCTTCACAAAAGTCTGCCAATGAGTACCTATGGGGTGAAGTATATCTTATTTTATTCTATGCTGTCAAGCAAAGTGTGATAATCATAAGGTGCGTTGTATTAGTTCAGCTTTTTTAAGTTGAGGGGGAGGACGCGGCCGGAACGGCCAATGTCCGGGGTGGGGAGATGGTTGGTATGAGTCTTCAGTCCCGGGGATAGGTTGTCGTGAGAGGGAATCCGGCCAGAATGAATCACTCCGGGAAACGCTCGCGCTCGTTGGAATGCACAGCGGATGCTAAGCTCGAAAAGACCTGCCACCGCACGCTTTTGCACTAAGCTCGAAAAGACCTCGCTAAGTGCTCAATGTGTCGCCAAGCACCGGCGGATTCCCAGGTTCCCTGCGCAATTTATTCTGCCTGCTTCCCCGGGTACGGGATCGATGGGACTGAGACTCCCGGGCAGGTTTTCGCGCCGGACATCGGCCTGCGGCTGCTGACTGTCTCCACCGTCAAGTGGGGAGGGACACTTGTCGCTACCACTACGCGTTTCCGCAAAAAAAATAAATTTTCCACCAATAAAAGGAAGCGGAAAGGCAAAGACCAGCAATATAAAATCATTCAATTATTAAACCAATAAAAAGACCT
>CATWBR010000520.1 GCA_958349075.1 uncultured Clostridium sp. | reverse complement strand
TTTTCTCCGGATTCCCCCTCACCACAACCTACAAACCGGGACTGAAGACTCATACCAACCACCTCACCACCCCGGCCCCTGGCCTGCCGGCGGCGTCCTCACCTGCTTAACTAAATCCCCAGCTCATTCCACGCGGACCGCAGACGCTTCCAGTTTTCCATCGGTCAGGTCAACCTGGATGGTATCTCCCGCTCTTACGCCGTCCGACAGAATCAGTCTGGCGGCCAGAGTCTCCACATTCTTCTGCAGATACCTCTTAAGAGGCCTTGCGCCATACACCGGATCGTAACCATTTTCCACAATAAATTCCTTTGCGCGGTCTGTCAATGCGATGGAAAGCTCCTTGTCGGCCAGACGTTTGTTGACATCTTCGACCAGCAGGTTAATGATTCCTCCGATATTGTCCCTGGTGAGTGGTTTAAACAGGATAATTTCATCGAGACGGTTCAGGAACTCGGGACGGAAATGGGAACGCAAATCATGCATAACCGCTGATTCGGCATCCGGCATAATCATGCCGCTGCCGTCGATTCCTTCCAGAAGATATTGGGAACCGATATTGGAGGTCATAATCAGGATTGTATTCTTAAAATCTACCGTCTTACCCGTGGAGTCCGTAATTCGTCCGTCGTCCAGCACCTGGAGCAATACGTTGAACACGTCCGGATGGGCCTTCTCGACCTCATCAAACAAGACAACGCAGTAAGGTTTTCTGCGGACGGCTTCCGTAAGCTGGCCGCCCTCGTCGTATCCGACATATCCTGGCGGCGCTCCGATCAGACGCGATACGGAGTGCTTCTCCATGTATTCACTCATATCAATACGGACCATATTATTCTCGTCGTCGAACAGACTTTCCGCCAGCGCTTTGGCAAGCTCCGTCTTACCGACACCCGTAGGGCCGAGGAACAGGAAGGAACCAATCGGTTTGGACGGGTCTTTAATTCCTGCTTTGGAGCGGATCACTGCCTCCGTCACCTTGGTAACGGCCTCATCCTGGCCGATCACACGTTTGTGGAGAATCTCATCCATATGGAGCGTCTTGCTTCTCTCACTCTCCGTCAGCTTGGCAACCGGAATTCCGGTCCACTTCGAAATGATTCTGGCAATCTCTTCATCGGTTACACTCTCGTGTACCAGGCTCATCTTCTCGTTCTTTACGCGCTCCTCTTCCTGCTCCAGTTGTTTTGTAAGCTCCGGCAGTTTGCCGTACTGGAGCTCCGCGGCGCGGTTTAAATCGTATGCCTGTTTTGCCGCCTGTATCTCGCTGTTAATATGCTCGATCTCCCCGCGCAGTTTAGACAGCTTATCTACGGATGACTTCTCATTCTCCCACTGTGCCTTCTGGGCGGTAAACTCGTCTTTTAACTCCGCCAGCTCTTTCTGCAGATCCTCCAAACGGTCTTTGCTGAGCCGGTCCGTCTCTTTATTTAAAGCGGCCTCCTCGATTTCAAGCTGCATGATACGCCTCGACAGTTCATCCAGCTCCGCCGGCATAGAATCCATCTCCGTCTTAATCATCGCGCAGGCTTCATCCACCAGGTCAATCGCCTTATCCGGCAGGAAACGGTCGGATATATAACGGTCGGAAAGAATCGCGGCCGATACAAGGGCCGAGTCGGTAATCTTTACACCGTGATAAACTTCATATCTTTCTTTCAGCCCCCTCAGGATAGAAATCGTATCCTCAACGGTAGGTTCATCCACACGCACCGGCTGGAAACGGCGCTCCAGGGCGGCATCTTTTTCTATATATTTTCTGTATTCGTCCAAAGTGGTTGCACCGATACAGTGGAGCTCCCCTCTGGCCAGCATCGGTTTCAGCATATTTCCGGCGTCCATGGAACCTTCCGTCTTGCCGGCTCCGACAATTGTGTGAAGTTCGTCGATGAACAGGATGATCTGTCCTTCACTCTTTTTCACCTCGTCCAGTACTGCTTTGAGACGTTCCTCAAACTCACCTCGGTACTTGGCGCCGGCCATCAGAGCGCCCATATCCAGAGCGAAAAGCCTCTTGTCCTTCAGTCCCTCCGGTACGTCACCCCTGACAATACGCTGTGCCAGGCCTTCGACCACGGCCGTCTTACCAACGCCGGGTTCACCAATTAACACCGGGTTATTCTTTGTCTTTCTGGAAAGAATCATGACTACATTACGAATCTCACTGTCGCGGCCGATTACCGGATCCAGCTTCTGATCCCTGGCCCGCTCCACGAGGTCATAACCGTATTTATTCAGTGTGTCATAGGTTGCCTCCGGATTGTCACTGACCACCCTCTGGTTCCCTCTCACTGTGGAAAGCGCCTGCAGAAAATTCTCTCTGGTAATTCCGTAAAGCCGGAAAAGATCTTTCACTGTGCGGTTCGGCTGTTTAAGCATGGCAAGGAAAAGGTGCTCCACGGAAACATACTCGTCTCCCATGGCCTTTGCCTCATCCTCTGCATTCACCAGAACCTTGTTGGCGTCATTTGAAAAATAAACCTGCCCGCCCGAAACCTTCGGCAGCTTTCCAATGCTCTGTACAACTTCATTGATAAGCTGTTCGGCGGAGATTCCCATCTTTGTCACCAGTTTTGAAATCAGGCTGTCATCTATCGTTAACAGACTCAGCAACAGGTGTTCCTGGTCAATCTGCTGGTTCCCATATTCATAGGCTAACTTCTCTGTGTTCTGCACTGCTTCCAGAGATTTTTGTGTAAATTTATTAATATTCATAATTGCTGCCTCCTCTCGCAAAATTATGATTGTTTCAGTGTTCTAGTAGTAATATAACATATGTTATTAGCACTGTCAAGAGGAGAGTGCTAATTTCATGAAAATGTATCTGTTTATTTTCATGAACATAAAAAGTTGATC
>CATWBR010000519.1 GCA_958349075.1 uncultured Clostridium sp. | reverse complement strand
GTTTCTCAGACGCCTTAGTACTGTTATGTACTCCAACGAGCGCAAGCGTTTCCCGCAGGAACTTTTTCTGCCCGGATTCCCCACCCGCGACAATCTCCAACCGGGACTGAAGACTCATAGTCTCCCCTCTCACTATTCCGCCCTCTGACCATCCTCGGTGGCGTTCTCCTTCCTCAACCAAATCCTCCATTTCCATTTGAATAATACCCCTCTATATGATATAATTTCCCCAGTTGATAAAATGTTGGAGGCATTTATGGATAAACAGGACAAGATTGCAGTGTTAATAGACGCAGAGAACGTATCGAAAAAGTACATTAAATTGATTATGGATGAAGTCAGTGATTACGGAATTGCCACATATAAGCGAATTTATGGTGACTTTACCAACCCCAGTGTTATGGCATGGCAGGATGCGCTGCGTGACTTTGCGTTGACGCCGGTTTTCCAGTTTAACTATACAAAGGGAAAGAATGCTTCGGACTCTGCTCTGATTATCGATGCAATGGACATCCTGTATTCGGGAAAGGTGAACGGGTTCTGTCTGGTGACTTCGGACAGTGATTTTACAAAGCTGGCAATCCGGCTTCGGGAAGCCGGAATGATCGTTATTGGAATGGGAGAGCAGAAAACCCCAAATTCCCTCGTATCCGCCTGTGAGACATTTAAATTCCTCGATTTACTGTACCAGGAGAGCCTGGAGGAGCAGGCGGAGGATAATAAGGCAGCTGCGGAGAAGACTGCTAAAATCGCGGAACCGCCGGCCGCCTACCGGCCTTCGGAGGAACGGGATACGAAGAAAGCTTCTGAAGGAAGACAGAAGTCTCATCAGGTCGAAACTACGGACAACCAGGAGGAGAAAACGGATAATGCCAAGGGTGATTTAAGACTTAACAACGTGCCCACAAAAGAGGAGATTGGTGCGGAAATCGTCTCAATTATCGAGTCGAGATCCGATGAAAACGGCTGGATCAACCAGTCTGAGATTGGAACCGTGCTTCCAAAGAGGGTTCCTGGATTTGATCCACGTAACTACAAGTGCAAAAAACTGGGTCAGTTTATCGAGAGTTTTGATTATCTTGAGACAAGAACAATGAAGAATCCCAATAATAAACTGCTGAAAGTGGTATATGTGAAAATCAAACAGATATAGAATATTTAAATACTTTAAGCGTTTAAATTTAAACGTTGTGATGATAAAAAGTCCGGGATTCCCTGCATGCAATATGGGAAGAACGGACTTTTAAAATAGTACTTCTCAATCCGCACGGGAACCGGGGATAATATATCAACCGTAAAAATGAGAATATCTTACAAGATTTTTTTCCTCCGATATGATAAGGTAATCGATAAGCATTAGAGATTATAGAAAGCAGGGCAGCCGGCCGGGGTGTGGAAAAGCTGCAGAAACACCGCTGCCGAGTACAGGAGGAACAGAAAATGGATTTACAAAACGAGAAATGTGTCATGATTATCGACGATCAGCTTCCGCTGGGAATCATTGCAAATACCACGGCGATTATGGGAATTACATTGGGAAAAGAGATGCCGGAGGTGGTCGGAGAAAATGTAACCGACCAAAACGGCAACGAGCATCTGGGAATTATCGGCGTTCCCGTGCCGATTTTAAAAGGTTCACCGGAAATCATTAAGGAAATCAGGGAAAAGCTCTATCAGCCTGATTTTCAGGAACTGACGGTGGTGGATTTTTCGGATCTGGCGCAGAGCTGCAATGACTATGGCGATTTTACGGAGAAGATGGGAAATGCCCCTGAAAGCACGCTGCAGTACTTTGGGCTGGCAATCTGCGGCGCCAAGAAAAAGGTAAACAAGCTTACCGGCAGCATGCCTTTGCTCCGATAATTGCAGAGCAGGCCTCAAAAGCGGGAGACGGCACGGTTTTAGCAGGAAATAACATTTAAAATACAAAAAGAAAACTTCCTTCCGGGCAGACAGCTAAAAACATAAGGCAGCTTACCGGGAAGGAAGTTTATTGCGCTAGGGGAATGCGCATATTGTTTCTCTAACGACGCGGCATCTGGAATCCGGCCAGAGCCCGGTTCAGATAATCGTTAAAAGGTTTCATTTTAATAAAAATGTCTTTTGCAAATTCCGGAAAATGATCGGCGTCCCGGATGACGTCATCGGTGACTGGGTATTCTAGATACCAGCTCTTATATTTCAGGTAATCTGCCTGAGGATGAGCCTTATCAAAACCTTCCGGAACCCGTTTCAATGAAGTTCCCTGCACCTTAAAACAGTCACGGAACCCGTCTGCTTCTATCATCTCACTCCATTCATCGGGATGTTCTGCAATATAACTGCGGATCATCGCTGTCGCGTCCTTAAAGACATCTGCGAACAGACCTCCTCCCAAAAATGATTTGCCTCCGGGCCGTATCATCAGAAAATAGCCGACCGGGACGGGGAGTTTCCCTCTTGAAGAAATGTGGGCGCGAAAGGCCGGATTATAGGGTGATTTGTCATTGCTAAAGCGCGTGTCACGCACCAGCTTGAATGTCAAATCTTTTGGCTGTATGCGCAGGATACTGCCGTCCGTCTCCCCTATTTTTAAAATCAGTTCCTGAAGAAGTGATTCAAACTGTGCATTTGCCTCCAGGTATTCCCGCTTATGGGCATGATACCATTCCCGGTTATTATTGGCGCTTAATTCCGAAAGATATTCCAGTATTACAGATGTATTCATACGTTTCCTCCTGTGATGTCTGATTGCCGCCGGGCCGGATATCAGCCCGCATCAGTTCTTTTATAAGATTAGACAGCGCTGGGCTCAGATTGTGACAGGCTATCTGTCATGTCATGCAAGCAGGGCTATACCACTTTGTAAAGTGTATGTAT
>CATWBR010000518.1 GCA_958349075.1 uncultured Clostridium sp. | reverse complement strand
GTTTTATACTATATTACATTTCATTTCACATTTTTCAGAAAGGGACATATATGAACCAGCGTGAACTCATTTACATTAAGACGGTAGCCGATGAGAAAAGCATCTCTCAGGCCGCTAAAAAACTCTATATCGCACAGCCGTCCCTGAGCCAGTTTATCAAGCGGATCGAGGAGAATCTCGGGACCAGCCTGTTCAACAGAACGCCGAACGGCTTAACTCTCACCTATGCAGGTGAAAAGTATTATCATATGGCTCTCCAGGTTCTCAAACTGTACGAGAATTTTGAGATGGAACTCAGCGCCGTTAACAATATGCAGGCCGGCCGGATCCATCTTGGCATCACAAGCCATCTCGGCACCGTTGTCCTTCCAAAAATCCTGCCCGGTTTCATGGAACGTTACCCGTCGATTGAAATATCGGTGACTGAGGATACTTCCGACCGGCTGGAAGCGCTTCTTGCCGCCGGACAGGTCGATTTTATCATTGCCCATGCCCCCAAGGAACCGGCTGCTCCCCTTTTGGAATATCAGTTTCTTTCCAGAGATTACTTTCTGATCGTGGCAGGCGGTAATTCCCATCTGCATGGGATGGCAAAACAGCCAAAATCCGGCAATGAGGCTCCCTACCCGGTTTTAGACATCCGCTGCCTTGCCGGGGAGACGTTTATTATGCTGCCTCCCTCCCAGAGAATCCGTCAGGTGAGCGATTCCCTTCTAAGGCAGGCCGGGATTACCCAGCCCGATATCAAACTGACCGTAAAGAACTTTTCCACGGCCCAGCTCCTGGCTGCTTCCGGGGCGGGCGTCACCTTTATTCCGCGCCAGTATTCAAAGCTGACGTCCATGGAGGCGGCGGGAGCCTGTTTTTCCATTCCGGCCGGTTATCATGCCTACTGGGATCTCTCTATCGGAACGTCAACCGCTTCTTTTCTTTCCAGAGCCGATCTTGTCTTTATTGATTTAATGAAAGAGCTTTTCGGTTCAGTGTCTTAGCAGTTCGCTTTCCCGTTAAACTAAAGAGGTCTCCCGCCTGAAGTTTTTATCGCTTCAGACGGAAGACCTCTTTTTATGTCTATCTCATTTCTTCTAAGTTCATACTGCTTAATCACCTAAGACATTGACAATCTTGGCAGGTGTACGGTAATTCCATGTTGAGATCTTGATGCCGTCCCTTGCATTGGATGCATGGCAAACCTGGCCGTTACCGATGTAGAGGGCAACGTGGTTGATGGTCCCGCTGCTGTTCGTATAGAATATCAGGTCACCGGGCCTCATCTGTGAGGAGTTGATGGACTTGCCGTAGTTTGCCTGAGAACCGGAATGGTGGGGCAGGCTAACGCCAAAGTGAGCCATAACCGCCATCGTAAATCCTGAACAGTCGGCGCCGCGTGTCAGGCTCGTTCCTCCCCATACGTACGGGTTGCCGAGGAACTGGGTTGCATAGTTGGCAATCTGGGTTCTCTTCGAGGAACCGGCTGCATTGCCTGGCTTGTTGCCCACGCCGCTTCCCTTGCTGCCGCTGCTGCCCTTATTTCCGCTGCTTCCGCCCTTATTGCCGGAGGACTGCGGCGTCTCCTCAATCGGAGTAAACTTAATCGCCTCGTTGAGGGCATAACGGACATCCACAAAGTCCGTTGCCACATATGCGCTTGTGGAATCCAGCTCAATCTCTACCCATCCGTCGAGCTGCTTCAGTACGGCGTAGCGCTCACTGTTTGAAATCTGGGTCCAGATAGGTGACTCCGTGGTCGGCTCCGTCCGTGCGTTCAAACGGTCTGTGGATACGATTGCCATCAGTTCCGCCACATTTAAAGCTTCCTGCTTCGCGTCATCTCCGGTAAGGATAAATTCAGACTTCACATAACCGGTGACGGGACCCGACTTGATCTTGTACCATTCACCGTCGTCCGTCTTCTCCAGAATTTCACCGGCCGACTTGCTTGTCATCTTACCGATGATTTTACCGTCTTCCTTCGGTTCCTCCCTGATATTCAGGTAATTGTTAACATTGGAAATACCCAGGTTATCATAAAGATTCAGAACCATGGTTCTGAGATCCAGCTTTCTCGCTTCATTCAGCGCATAGCGTTTGTCTACAAACTCGGAGGATATGTAGCCGTCGCTGATCTGAATCCATCCTTCCTGCTCGCTGATAATGGAATATCTCTCATTCTTTAAAATCTGCTCCACAATCTGGGCATCCGGGCTCGGCTCGCTGCGGACATTCAGCTTATCCGCGGTAATAACCGCCATCTGCTTTACCTGTTCGAACGCTTCCATCTTGGCCGCGTCGCCCGTCAGAACAAATTCGGAACTGATATAGCCCGTCAGACCGCCGGAACTTATCTGGTACCAGCCTTCGGTCGAGTCGTCCAGAATCTCACAGGCGCTTCCTCCCAGAAGCTTGCCGATTACCTTGGCATCCTTGCTGGCGCTCTCACGCATATTCAAATATCCCGATACCTGGACAAGTCCCAGATTATTATAAGAATCCACGACACTCTTCTTCTGCCCATCGGCCTCAGACTGGGCAAGCTCTTCCTGTGACAAAGTTGGTTCTTCATTAGCCGGCTCAGCGGTCTCCAATTCATCTGTAAGTCCCGCCGGGGCTGCTTCCCCCGTCTCCGTCTCCTTTACCATCCTTGCCTTGCCGGGCCCTGCAAATGTACCGCCCCTGGCCAGCTTTACTCCCACCACTACCAAAAGAATCACGATAATTCCACCGGCGGCATACATAAAATACTTCATTGGGTCTTTCCCGTTTCGCTTGTTTCTGGCCTTATTCAGCCTGTTTTTATAATCATCTGATTTCTGCTCTGCCATTAATCTCTCTCCAAACCATTGTAATTATTACGTTTTTG
>CATWBR010000517.1 GCA_958349075.1 uncultured Clostridium sp. | reverse complement strand
CCTCTCCTTCGCCTCTATAATCTCTCGCCTTAGCTGTCTAATGCGTACTCGTCATCTGCTTATAGTTTAGGTCTAAACGCGTTTCTCGTCAATTCTCTATATAGCTTGTTAAAGTCCTTTATCTAATCCGGGCGGGATACTGATAAATCCAAAGTGCAAAATTTTCCAAAAGTACAAGCTGGAAAATCCCACAGCCGCCCACCTATCAGGCTTTCCGCTCTCTATACGCCTATATTCGGCAAGTTAAAAGGGGCACAAAATAACACTATTTTTTATTTCTTATCTTTTCATACCCTTAATAAATGTGTAAATCAGCCAAATCAGAATCAGCGGACCCGCGAAACGCATCAGCAGGGCAAATATCCCGCCCAGTACAGTGATTACAAGAAACATGAACAGGCCCACTACCACCAGAAGAAGAAGTTTCCAATACCACTTATTCAGGTCAAAATAGTGGAAACTCGAACTGCCGCGGCTTTCCTGCTGCCTGTATCCGCTTCCCTGGCTCTCATAGTAGCCTTCGTTCTGTCCCGGCATATCACCGGCCGCCTCACTGCTGTCGATGATTGTCCTGGCGATCAGCCTTGGGCCGCCAATCTCCTCGATCACTTCCTCCTCATCGCGTCCTGCCGACGTCTCCTGAGAAATATAGTTGTCATAATATCTCAGGTTCTCCTGCAAAACTCTGTCGGAAACCTCCCCCTGCAGAGCATCCTTAAGCTCCTGTAAAAATTCTGATTTTCTCATGTGTCACTCCTTATGCTTCGGCTGCCGCCTTACCGGATTCTCTCTTTAAGGGCGCCCTTCCGGTAAGCTGCCACAAGTTCTTTCAAGTCTTCGATTCTCCGTGCCAGTTCTTTTCCGTCGTCCGTATCGGCTACCATAATCCGCTTACGCATCTTCTCAACAATGCTGACGCGCGGTGTGCTCTCTTTCTTCGGATCGAATGGCTTGTGCTCCGCCAGGGCCAGATGCCTGGAATTAAAAATTAGGGTATATCCGGCAATCCCCGTTGTCCCCTGATAGGCTTTGGAGAGTCCTCCATCAATAATAAACAGCTTTCCTCCCGCCTTGATGGGAGTCTCACCGTCTTTAATCTTCACAGGCACATGGCCGTTGATAATATGGGAACCGGTTGTCAGCAGGCCGAATTCCTCCAGTATCCTGTCACAGTACTCTTCCTGAACGCTCAGTTTGTAATACGGGTTCATCTTCTCCCTGGACGCTTCCCGATCCTCCACAAAATAATGCTCGAATGTGGTCATCTTGTCTTTTCCAAAAACCGGCGACTTGGCGCCGCACCAGAGATACCACATAAAATCACGGCTCGCCTCTTTATCCGTGGCGGCGTCCGGCAGAAAATACGCATTCTTGACCTGTCTGTCGATAAAATCCATCAGTTCTTTTCCCCGGTAGCCTCTGCCGTCCACCACCATCTCATCAAAACTGCCGTCCTCCCTCATCGGGATACATCCGTGGTAAAGCAGGTTTGAATTGCAGCACTTGTACATGCTGCCGTTGGAGTACAGGAATTTAATGTGTTTGTGGAGAAGCGAGCTGTGGCAGAATGACAGCGTCAGCGTATGTAAAAGCTCCTCCTCTTCCTGGGAAAGTTTCAGCGGATCCGCAGGATCGATGGTCGGGAAATTCATGTCCATCATCGGATACTCTTTTCCCTCTATCGTGACGATCCCCTTTTCATAGTCAATGGCCGTCAGAAGAATCCGGCCGTCCATCTCATATTCGGGATGGCGTTTAATAATCTGCCCCTCCACTTTAAACTGAATGACGGCGATCGCCTTATGCATCTTGGCTGCAAGCCCCGGATCCACGGCATCATAGATATTCTCGTCCAGAATACGCGGCATAAAACGCGCGCACGGATCATCGTGGTACACTCTGGCCGCAAACATGGAAAGCGGTCTGATATTAATCCCATAGCCGTCCTCCAGCACATCAAAACCGTTGTAGCTGATTGCAATCCTGAGCACACTGCAGATGCAGGCCGGATTGCCGGTCGATGCCCCCATCCAGGATATATCGTGGTTTCCCCACTGGATGTCCACATCATGGAACTGCATCAGCTCTTCCATAATAATATCCGCCCTTGGCCCTCTGTCAAAAATGTCACCGATTATATGGAGATTATCGATGGTCAGATTCTGAATCAGGCGGCACAGGGCAATAATGAAGCTGTCCGCCATCTCTATATCAATGATGGAACGGATAATTTCACTGTAATACACCTTCTTATTGTCATCGTTGTAATCCACATGGAGAAGTTCATCGATCGCATAGGCAAACTCCGGCGGCATCTTCTTGCGAACCTTGGAACGGCTGTATTTGGAAGAGACCTCCTTGCAGATCTGTACAAGACGGTAGAGGGCAATCCTCTGCCAGTCCTCCGTGTACCTCTGCTCCTGTTTGAGCTTTGCAATCTGCCTGTCCGGATAATAGATCAGGTTCGCCAGTTGTATCTCATCTTCTTCGGAAACAATGTGGCCAAATGTCTCTTTAATCTTCTCACGGATAATACCGGAGGAACTGCGGAGCAGATGAATAAAAGCCTCATACTCCCCATGCAGATCGCTGAAAAAATACTCTGTCCCTTTTGGCAGTCCGCAGATTGCCATCAGATTCACAATCTCGCTCGATGCCGCCTCAACGGTCGGATACTCACGTGACATCAGTTTCAGGTATGCCAGATCTCTCATTCTACATTTCCCCCCTGCCAGCAGACGGACAGTCCATTGACGGCCTGCGTACAGGCCCGGCATTCCGTTCGTTCTCAAAATAAATAGAGACAGAAAAAACGAAGAAACGCCTGTCCGATTGCTTTTATGATAGGTTTATAGTATCATAA
>CATWBR010000516.1 GCA_958349075.1 uncultured Clostridium sp. | reverse complement strand
CTACCAGGCTGATCCGTTCTTACCAGCAGTTTGACGTATTTTCACCGCTCCTGCTGTGCTATCCGCAGTTTCTGTGCTGTTACCGCAACTGTATTGTAAACATGGATCATGTCGCCTCCGTCGATAAACACGATTTCATTATGGAAAATGGGGAACGCGTCCCCATTACCCGCGGCAACCGGAATGCCATCTACCAGCAGTATGCAGACTACCAGTTTTTAAAAATAAACGGAGGCATTTAAATGAATTTTTATTCATAAAAGCTGACACAGCCGTTCTTGTTATAACGGCTGTGTCAGCTTTCAAAATGTTATCCGTCCGGCTGCATTTAAAGGCATCCGGCGCTCTTTTTTGTCATCCTTCTCAGTTCTTATCTGAAAATCTCATCTCCACCGATCCGGCGGCACAGTCAATACTTACGTTTTTCCCGGAACCGTTATTGACCTTCGTGTCATTGGAAATGCCTGAGTAAACAGAATCACCGATTAAAACATTGCCAACCGCATTATCCAGGTAGAAATTATAATCTTTCTCTCCTCCGGCCAGCTCTATGGCAGCAGCTCCTGCCTTCACTTCCGCCTCCATCTGACGTTCCACATCTCCGTATGCGGTGATACTACCGGCTTCCACAGAAAAGTCCGCTTTGCCTGCCAGGAAACTGTCTATCCGCAGTTCACCCGCCTTAACGCTCACATCCAGATCATCGGCATTCACAGACGCAGCTTTGATAAATGAAGCCTTTGCCTCAAACTCTGCCTCACGGAAACGGTATCCCACCGGAATCTCAATCATTCCCTGCGTATAACCGCTGTCCTTTGAGGGCCATGTGTATTTTCTGCTGGGCCAGGAATACTTGACGGACAGTTGCCCCGGCTCATCGTCCGATTCTATCTCGGTAATGGTATACGTATCATTTTTCATATAAACGAGAATCTCATCCGTCAATTCCGGATTTTCCACTATCTTCACCGCCGAACGTTCCGCTTCCACTTCAAGCTTTGTGATGTCCTTATAGGTTCCGACTAGCTCCATCTCTTCTTTCGGACAAATACTGAGGTTATTATAAAAATCCTCGTCATCGAAATCGTCATCGTCGTACCGGTCGGAATCTATCGTAAGGCTCCTGCCGTTCCTGTGACGGCGGCTGTTAAGACGCAGTGTATCTTCGATATGTTCCATCAGCCCGTCTTCAAACCGCTGTTCGGCCCAGTTTCCCACAATGCCGTGTTCCTGGGTGGCATTCCCGACAACGGCAGCCAGGGCGGTAACCGCAGTACCGACTAAGAGCAGGACGATTCCGGTAATCGCTATGCCTTTCATCCATTTTCTCATCTCTCATCCTCCTCTGTTATACGCCGGTCTTCCGGCCGGAATTCCCACCGTCCCGGTGCATAATCTTCTCAATAAAATGAACAATTCCCATGACAGCCCACGGCAGGAACCTGCCGTAAAACAGCCAGGAACAGCACAGAAGCAGACAGCCCGCTCCTCCGAACACCAGCCCCAGGCCGATACTCATAATACCGCTCCAGAATCCTCCGAATAACTGCATGATTCCGGCAACTACCATGGCAATGCCGCCCAGGATACCTGCTATCGTCAGAATGGCGAGCACGAGAAGCACTGCGGCCAGTACAACGACAAAACCGGTAGCCGTCCCGGCTGCCCCGAATACGGCTGCTATGGCAAAGGGGCCAATGCAGAGGATTCCCAGAGCGATCAGAAGATATTTCCACCATTTGCTGTCGGCTGCGCGATTCTCCCGGCCCTGGTTTTTGTCGGCGTAACTGCCTTTTTCATAACTGCCGTTCTCATAGGTCCCCTGCCCGCTTCCCTGCCCATAATTTGACTGACCGTAACTTCCCTGTCCGCGATTGGCCTGTCTGCAGCTTCCCTGCCTGTAATTGCCCTGACCTCTGTCCGTACGGTATCTCTGTTGATTTCCCGTATTGTAATTTCCCTGTCTGTTGCCGGAATAATGGCTTTCCCTCTGTTCTCCGTCCGGGCTGCAGTTATTCTGTTCCGCGGAACCGGCCGTTTTTCCGTCATTCACCGCCGGAAAAGCCGATGTCCTGAAACGCTGATCATCGTATCCATTGTCGGTAAACTCACCCGCGCTCTCCATGCCTCCGAGGAGATCGGTCCGAATTACGGAGGCAATACGCTCCGGACTCCCGAACTCTTCAAGCACCGCTTCTTCCTGCTCCGGTCCCGCCTCCTCCAGATAATCTCTATAATAATCTATTGCGTCTCTTTTGTCATCCTCCGGAATATCCTGGAGCAGATATTCCAACTGTCTTAAAAATTCTTCTTTTTTCATCTTCCTCATACCTCCCCCAGGATCTCTGATATTCTTCGTGAATAAATGCTCCACTCACTCTTATAGAGGTTCAACTGAGCACGGCCGTTCTCCGTAATCTTGTAGTATCTTCTGTTTCTCCCATCAATGGCCATATCGTACGTTTCCAGACACTCCTCTTTCTGGAGCCGTCTCAGCACCGGATATAGGGTAGATTCCGAAATCTCAATGGCCCGGCGGACATCCTGGGTGATTTTGTACCCGTAAGTCCCCTGATTTTCTCTGGAAACAGCGGCTAACACTACTGCGTCCAAAAGTGCTGCTCCTGTGTTAAATACCATTCTCTCACTTCCTGTTCTGTTGGTTTGTGTTGTGCGGTAACAATACGGATTCCGTATTGTTACCGGGTTATTGAGTGGCAATGAAAAGTTCGCGAAACGTGCTTTTCGTTGTTTGCCGTCCTGTATATTATAACGGGGGACGGAGGGTGATTACTGCAATAATATTGTGGAAATTTTAATATTGTTGTATTCTTAATATTATTTAATTTTTAATATTATATATTGT
>CATWBR010000515.1 GCA_958349075.1 uncultured Clostridium sp. | reverse complement strand
CTATAGAATTCATAATTATTTTTGGAAGAACATTATAAAGGGTACCGGGCGTAAAAAAAGAGTAAAGGAATGCCGTAAACACAGTACGGCACGAATAAAAATATTATAATAAACTGGCAATGCATTGCACAATACTATAATCAGCACCTGATAATACAAAAAGTGAGGATAATTATGACAATTTCATTGGCAGACTTTCTTTCACAGCTTGCGGCAAGTCCAATTTTGGCCATAACTGTGATTCTGACGCTGGGGGTAATTCTGGTCAATGGCTGGACCGATGCTCCCAATGCGATCGCCACCTGTGTTTCCACGCAGGCCATTCATCCCAGAGCCGCAATTCTTATGGCGGCGGTCTTCAACTTTCTGGGCGTTCTCTTTATGACAATGTTCAATGCCGGTGTGGCATCGACAATATACAATATGGTGGATTTCGGCGGTGATTCAAGGGAGGCGCTGATAGCGCTCTGCGCAGCACTTTTATCCATTGTGGCCTGGGCGACCGCGGCCTGGTGGTTCGGCATTCCCACAAGTGAGAGCCATGCCCTGATTGCCGGCGTTTCCGGAGCTGCGATTGCGCTTCACGGAGGCCTGGAGGGAATTAACGCATCCGAATGGATCAAGGTTCTTTACGGTTTGGTTCTGTCCACCATACTCGGTTTTATTATGGGATATCTGACGGCCAAAATTGTCCAGTTGCTATGCAGAGGCGTAGACCGGAACAGAAGCCGGGGATTTTTTAACAATGCCCAGATTGCGGGAGGCGCAGCCATGGCCTTCATGCACGGCGCTCAGGACGGACAGAAATTTATGGGAGTTTTCATGCTGGGAATTTTTCTGGCAAAAGGCAATGCCGACGCCGGCGAGTTCAGCATCCCTATCTGGCTGATGATACTCTGCTCTGCCGTGATGGGTCTTGGAACTTCCATCGGAGGCTACAGGATTATCAAGGCCGTTGGGATGGATATGGTCAAGCTGGAACGTTATCAGGGATTTTCGGCCGATTTGGCGGGCGCGAGCTGTCTGCTCTTATCTTCCCTTACGGGAATTCCGGTATCCACGACCCACACGAAGACCACGGCAATCATGGGCGTTGGGGCAGCCAGACGTTTGTCGTCCGTGAACTGGGGTGTTGTAAAGGAAATGGTGATGACCTGGGTGCTCACATTTCCCGGCTGCGGCCTGATTGGTTTTCTGACGGCGAAGCTGTTCATCTGGGTATTCTGAGATAAAGCAAGAAAGGTATATGAATGAAAGGAGTGCAGTATGGCACAGAAAAAGGGAAATGACTATTTTGCAATGCTTGTAGATAACGTAAACTGTTCCTGCGAGGCGGCGGAGCTGTTGTGGGAGAACCTTAATGAGTACGATTATACAAGTCTTCCGGAAAAGATCCGGGCGATCCATGAAATTGAACACCGGGGAGATCAGGGGAAGCACCGGCTGATGGAAAAACTGATGAAAGAATTTCTGCCGCCTATTGAACGGGAGGACATCATGGCCCTGACAAACATTATAGATGATATGACGGATGAACTGGATGAGGTTTTAAGAAATCTCTACATGTACAATGTGAGAGGCCTGCGGCCCGAGGCAGTGGAATTTGCCGCTCTGATCCGCAAATGCTGTGCGTCCATGAAAGAAATGCTGGAGGAATTCCGCAATTTCCGCCGTTCCGCCACATTGAAAGATAAAATCATTACAATTAACCGGTTGGAGGAAGAGGGGGATCAGCTTTACACCAGAGCAGTCCACCGATTATATACCGAGGAGAAGGATGCCGTGCAGATTCTTGTCTGGACGACTATCTACGACTGCCTGGAAGAATGCTGCGATTGCTGCGAGCATGTGGCGGACACCGTGGAGATGGCAGTCATGAAAAACACCTGATTTTCAGGAAATCCTCATGAGGAGGGTGGAAAGCGCTCTGATTTTACATGTTTCTGACACAACTTTTGCATATGATTGATATCAGTTTATTTCTCCCGCTGTTAAGATAGGTAACGTACCGCAAAAAAATGCGGAAATAAAGAAGGAGGAATCAATTGGCACAGATAACATATAAAGACATCAAGAAATCAAAAGAAATTAACGCATATATCGACAAGGGAAACACGACTCTGGGGGTACTTGGATATACGGATCATTCGGCGGCACACGCGGTGAAGGTTTCGGCGATGGCCGGGAAAATCCTGGAACGTCTGGATTACGACGCCCATACCGTGGAGCTGGCGAAAATTGCCGGTTATATGCATGATATCGGAAACTGTGTGAACCGTATGGATCACCCTCATTCCGGCGCGCTGATGGCTCATCAGATCCTGAGGGGCCTTGATATGGATTATGAAGACATAGCGGTAATTATTAACGCCATCGGAATGCACGATGAGAAGTCGGGAGGGGCTGTGGACGCGGTGTCCGCCGCTTTAATACTGGCTGACAAAACCGATGTCCGCAGGGACAGGGTCCGGAACAGAAATAAGGCCGCGTTTGATAAACATGACCGTGTAAATTATGCGGTAATATCATCTTCCCTGGATATTCAGAAGGACAAAAAAACACTGAAACTGGAACTGGAGCTGGATGAGAGCATCTGTTCAATGATGGACTATTTTGAAATCTTTCTGCAAAGAATGCTGATGTGCAGGAGAGCGGCTTCCGTGCTTGGCATGACCTTCAAACTGAATGCAAACGGGAATAAAATCTGCTGATTGGAACAGCAAATCTTTTATCAGCCGAATCTTAAACAGGACACCAGGCTGCCATTTACAAAACGGCTGGATCCTGCTGTTCTGCAATTCCGGAAATTTCTTTTTCCAATTCCCTAACAAAACCATATATTAAAAATAAAAACGCCGGACTGCCGTTC
>CATWBR010000514.1 GCA_958349075.1 uncultured Clostridium sp. | reverse complement strand
GCCTGGACACGGACAGTTCAATGTAAACATACTATTGTATTTTATCGAATAAAGTCAGGGATGTCAATATGTATTTTCCGTATTTATGCAGTTTTTTGGGTATATTTTAAAGGAAAAACAGAAAAACTATAAAGAGTTAAAGTACCCATGAACCGCGAAAGGAGATTTGCGATGTTTGGCCGGAAAAACAGCAGGACAACCGATGGAAATAAAATAGGAGAATTACCGTCATTTGAAGCCAGGACCGATTTGGCTGTGGAGGAGCAGGAGAGTTTTGCCGGAGACGGCGGGGAGATAAAGGGCGTTGCGCTCCGTGAATGGCATCACAGGAACAGCCATATCAGGATGACGGAAGTTTCCATCCTGGATGAGCGGGGGGCAAAGGCCATGGGAAAACCGATGGGAACCTATCTGACCCTGGATGTTCCGGATATGGCGGAAAAAGATGACGGCTATCATGAGGAGGTGGCCGAAGAGTTGGGAAAGCAATTGAACCAGCTTATTAAGAAAATGTGCCCGCAGAAGAAAGAGCAGGCATCAATTCTCGTTGTGGGCCTCGGAAATATACAGGTGACGCCGGATTCCCTGGGACCGAGGGTGGTGGACAACCTTCAGATGACGAGGCATTTCCTTGGAGAGTATGGGGATGATTTCTGTGAAAAGAATAAACTTCCCGTTCTGAGCGGCATCGTGCCCGGGGTCATGGCGCAGACAGGAATGGAGACGGCCGAAATTGTAAAAGGAATTGTGGAGGAGACTAAACCGGACATGGTTCTGGCGATCGATGCCCTGGCTGCGAGAAATGTCAGACGTCTGGCGTCCACGATTCAGCTTACGGATACGGGAATTCATCCGGGTTCCGGCGTGGGAAACCACAGGCACAGTATGACAGAGGAGAGCCTGGGAGTGCCGGTGGCGGCTCTGGGAATCCCGACCGTAGTAGGTGCGGCAGCCATTGTACACGGCACGGTGGAGGCGCTGATTCATACACTGACGCTGAACAGCGGGACCGAAGGATATGCGAAATATATTGAGGACCTCGATCCGGAAAGCCAGTATGAGCTGATTAGAGAGCTGATGGAGCCGGAGTTCGGCCCGATGTTTGTAACGCCGCAGGATATCGACGAGAGAGTAAAGCAGCTCAGTTTTACCGTGTCAGAAGGAATTCACAGGGCATTGTACGGCAAGAAAGAGTAAGTAAATGCCAGTGCGGCATTGCATAAATTCCGGCTCTTTGCTTACCGGGACTTATGCAGCGCCGTACCAGATTAAGAAATCTGGCAAGATTCAGGTAAAAAGAACCGGCTCCTGCATAGAATGGTAAAAGGAGAGAATTTTTAAGGCGGGACAGACATGAGGCCGGGAAAAATAAGAATCATTAGAGAATATATTGCAGGAAATAGAAAAATATCAATATTCCGGCCGGCAGCGGCAATTCTGTGCCTGTTCCTGTTCGCTTTCTTTGGGGGCCGGGCGCTGCGGGGACTGCCGTCGGCTGTGGGGAATATTGTTTCGAGTTCATTCAGCGGTTATGAGAGCCGGACAGCGCTTTTTATATGGAAAAACTGGTATCCGTCGGCCGGCTTTTCGGGTATCAGTTCCGGAGGAGCCAACAAAGAGGTTGATGAAATGGCCGGACGCCTGGCAGGGTTTATTTTGAAACAGATTCCCTACTACAGGCTGGCCGAAGGCAGTCAGGGGAAAATACACAGAGAGTTGGAGCCGGATCCTTCTTATGGGAATTATCTGGAGAGCAGCCGGATTTTGAAAGAATATGAGTGCCTTGTCAGGGATTTGGAAGGCAGCACTGTTCTGGCCTCGGGGGGAGTTTCTACATATAATACGGCGGAGAACGAAAACGGTTCCGTGGCAGGAAGTGTGTCCTCTGGCAATGCCGCAGGTTCAGGTACGGGAGAAGGACAGGGAGAGTCTGTGCAGACAGCCGGAGGCCAAAGCACAGCGGGCGGCCAGCTAAAGGCTGCCGGCAGTCCGGCCGGAGATTCGATTATCAATAAGGGAACAGTCAGTTCATCCGGAATCAGATACGTTTCAGCGCAATTGGCCGACTATGATTTTCTAATGAAACATTTCTATACCGTGCACCCGACCACAACGGCAGGCAGGGACATGATGAGCGCGAAAACATTTTTGTCGGAAGATTTTTCACTGAAACAGGGCAGCGATAAACCTCAGATCCTGATTTACCATACACATTCACAGGAGGAGTTTGCAGACTACCATGAAGGAAACAAGGATGCCACGATAGTGGGGGTTGGTTCCTATCTGACGGAGCTGCTTGAGCAGAAGGGATATAATGTGATTCATGACACTTCTGTTTATGATCTCCGGGATGGAAAACTCGATCGGAGTAAGGCCTATACATATGCACTGGACGGAATAACGGCTATCCTGCAGAAGAACCCATCCATTCAGGTGGTTCTCGACATTCACAGGGACGGTGTCAAAGAAAGCACGCATTTGGTCAAAGAAATTAACGGGAAACAGACGGCTACCATTATGTTTTTCAACGGAACCAGCCAGACACCCGATGGCGCGATTGAGTATCTCAAAAATCCCTACCGGACCGACAACATGGCGTTCAGCTTTCAGATGAAGCTCTGCGCTGACGCCTGTTATCCCGGATTTACACGGAAAATCTACTTGAAAGGTCTCCGGTATAACCAGCATGTGAGGCCGTGTTCGGCGCTTGTCGAGGTGGGGGCACAGAACAATACATATGAGGAGGCCAGGAATGCGATGGAGCCGCTGGCGGAGCTGGTGGATATGGTGGTGAGGCCGGAAGGATGACGGGGAAATTGAAGTCTGGGATGGAAAAAATAGAAGAGGGAAGTGTCGTTTAACTAGTTATTAAGCG
>CATWBR010000513.1 GCA_958349075.1 uncultured Clostridium sp. | reverse complement strand
ATCTTGACAAAAGGATTGTATGTGATTAAAATAAGAGCCATAAGTTAAGGGGATGTTAAAAACCATCTTGAAATATGGTTTTTAAATTGAGAATTGGAATAGTCCAATATCAAAAGGAGGAGGAAGTAAATGAAACTCACAAATTACGAACAGGATGTGCTCAATGGAAAATATGGGGAAGGCGCATCCATGGCAATGGAAATTCAGGTGGCGATTGGAGAGACATTTGACGCACCGAGGATGGTGCCGGTAACAAGAACTCATGTGGCTCTGAGCGCACAGGACGCAGATCTCTGGTTTGCGGAGAAGCTGCTTTCGAAAGGGGCAAAATGTAAGATTCCGCCAACCATCAATCCGAGCATCTGTATCAAATACCTGAACGAACATCTGCACGAGGTTCCCGATGAGGGGAAAAATATTGTGTTTGCCACCAACGAGGCTTACCGCAAGCTGGGGGCCCAGCTTACATTTGACTGCACGCCGTATCTGCAGCAGAATGTTCCGGCTTATGGGGAGGTAATTGCATTCTCTGAGTCGAGTGCAACGCCTTATGTCAATTCGGTTATCGGAGCCAGGACCAACAGGGAAGGAGCCAACAGCGCCCTCTGTGCCGCCATTACCGGCGTAGTTCCGGAGTATGGGCTTCTCTTTGATGAGAACAGAAAAGCCGAAATACTGGTGGATGTCCAGGCCGACGTTAAGACCGACTTTGATTACCAGATTCTGGGCTGGTGTTATCCGGAGAAATATAAAGGACTTGAAGTTCCTGTGTTCAAGGGAATTAAAGAAAGGCCGACACCGGAAGGATTCATGAACTTTGGAGCCCAGCTCAATACATCGGGCTGTGTATCCATGTACCATATAGCAGGAATTACCCCGGAGGCTCCGACCGTGGAAGCCGCCGTGGGCAGCAAGAAGATTAAACGGGAAATCGTAATTACAGACAAGGACCTGCAGGATACGAGAGAAAGACTCTGCAACGAACCGGGAAAAATTGATTTTGCCATGTTCGGATGCCCTCATATCACAATCCGCCAGGTCGGTATTATTGCAAAAATCTGTGAAGGAAGAAAATTCAAAGTGGATACCTGGCTGCTGACCAGCTCGCTGACCAGGGAACTGGCGGACAGGATGGGATACTTAAGCATCATCCAGAGAGCCGGAGGCCACATCGTAGCCGATACCTGTATAGATGTACCGCCGTGCTGGAAACCGTATTACGGTTCCGTAGGAGTAACGGATTCCCCGAAATGTGCATATTACAACGAAATCCGTGGAATCAAATTCTTAATCCGCCCGATTGAAGAAGCGGTAGAGGCGGCAATTTCAGGAAAGGTGGTTAAATAAATGGAACGTACATATCACTGCGCAAAAATTGCAAAGGGAACAGCTAAGGCCGAGGCGCTGGTATCAAAAGATGCCGTCTGCTTTTATCTCGTCGTACCGGAGACGGGGGAGCTCATTGAGCGCAACCACGATATTAACGGAAAAAACGTGGCCGGTAAAATTCTGATTATGCCATCCGGAAAGGGCAGCTCCGTAGTCCAGGCCGACGGACTCTATAAACTGTTAATGAAAGGGAAACATCCATCCGGACTGATTGTGGAGACAGCGGACACCGTACTTGTGACAGCGGCGGTAGCCATGGAAATTCCGATGGTACACAAAGTGGATCCGGAGTTTTTCAGTGAAATAAAGGACGGAATGACCGTATCAATGGATGCTACAAATGGAATTATTACGGTAAACGACTGATTCACGAAACAAGTGAAAATCCAGAAGGAGGATAAGTATGAAACGAAGAATAAAGGCAGCAGCGGCAATCCTGACAGCGGTCAGCTTAGCAACAGGTCTCACGGCATGTGGTTCATCGGGCAGTTCTTCCGCTACACCGGCGGCTCAGGCCGACACAAAGGGAGACGCATCATCCCAAAACGAGCCGGCCGGAGATTCCGGATATACGGGAGAATCCTATCAGATCAGCATCGGACATATCTGTTCGGAGAGCCACTCCCTGCACAAGTGCTGTCTGGCATTTAAGGAGGAAGTGGAATCCAAGTCGGGCGGTAAGATAACCGTGGAAATCCATCCAAACAGTGAGCTTGGCGGTGATGAGGCAATGCTTGAATCCGTAGCGCTGGGAACACTTACCATGGTAGTTCCGTCAGCCAACCTGCTAAGTGCCTATGTGGACGGTTTCCAGGTTCTGGGAATGCCGTATCTCTTTGAAAATCCGCAGCAGGCATTTGCTGCAATGGATGGAGACTTAGGAACCATTCTTAACAAGAAGCTTGAAGACAATAATGTCGGTCTCTTAAACCTTGGTTATAACTTTAACGGTATCAGAAACATGACCAATAACAAACGGCCAATCAAGACCCCCGATGATCTGAAGGGACTTAAAATGCGCTGTATGAGCAACCAGGTATACATAAAGATGTTTGAAGCACTCGGCGCAAATGCGACTCCGATGAGCTGGAGTGAACTTTTCACGGCAATGCAGCAGGGAACCGTAGACGGGGAGGAAAACCCGGCATCCTTAATTTATGAATCAAAATTCCAGGAAGTACAGAAATATATCAGCACGACGGAGCATATCTATGATTTCTGCGGAATCGTTATCAACAGGGATTTCTATGAGGGAATGGATGAGCAGGCAAGGAAGATTCTGGATGACGCAGTACAGACAAAACTGATCGATGAACAGCGTTCCATGGAATTAGACAACAATGGAGAATATCTGAAGAAACTGCAGGAAGAAGGAATGGAGCTTACAGAACTCACACCGGAAGAGCGCAAGGTCTTTGCAGAAAAGGTTGCCCCGATGTATGAAAACTGGGAGAGCACCTATGGCCAGGATATTGTGGATGCAGTGGAGAAATACAG
>CATWBR010000512.1 GCA_958349075.1 uncultured Clostridium sp. | reverse complement strand
ATAATATACTTATGTTATGCTTTTTATCTCAAAATCCGGTCTGACGGAAACCGGAAATCCCGGCTCTTCCCGTCACAAATCGGATTATCTGTGATCCTGTCCTGTCAGTCCTCCACTACAATGTCATCGTGGATGACTTTTAAATCATCGTCGCTCACGTACAGCGTTGCCGACTTTTTGCCGGAATCGTTCAAACTGGCCTTGAAATCTATGCTCTTACCATAGTTTTTCTCCACTGCCTCTTTTAATTCCTGCATTACCGAATCACGGTTCACTATGGAGAAATTTCCAGGGTCACTGAATGCGATGCAGAGACAACTGTCACCGGCCGGCTCCACCTCCGTATCCCTGAGAGCCACGCGGACCGCGCCTCCCATTAATCTGGAAACTTTCTGCCATTCGCCGCGCATCAGCATCAAATCTTCATACTGGGCCTTGGGAAGTGAAACGGTTTTGGCCGGTTCCTCCGCTTTGCCAGGTTTCTGCTGTTCTTTCGCTCCTTCCTGTCCGGAACCCGTTCCCAATGCCGCAAGCGCAGCCAGATCCGGCAGACTGGACGGAAGTTCATCCATTCTTTTCTCTATCATGTTAAGCCGCTGGAGAACGGAATCGAGATTCTGTTCCATCGACGGCCTTGTCAGCTTTATAAATGCAATCTCCGCCAGGACGCGCTTCTGGCTGGCATAGCGCAGTTGCCCCGACAGCTCCGAGAATATCCTGATGTATCTCATCAGAGTCTCGCCGTCCGTCATATCCGCTTCTTCCTTTAACAAGCCGATATTCTCGGACGACATATCCAGCATATCTTCCGCGTCATCTGTTGTTTTCACAATCAGAAGGTTTCTCATATACCAGACGAAATCGTTCACCATCTGTGTCAGATCGCGTCCCTGGATAATCATCTCTTCTATCTTATAAATACAGCCCTTGGTGTCACCTGCCGTGACTGCCCTGAACAGACTGCTGAAAACACTGTTATCGACAGCTCCCAGCACTTCCAGCACATTGTCATAGGTGAGTTTTTCCCCAAAATGAAACGCCGTACACTGATCTAAAAGGCTCAATGCATCTCGCATGGAGCCGTCCGCCGCTTTCGCCACGTACCGCAGCGCTTTCTCATCGACGTCAATCTGCTCGGCCTGTGTCAGCTCATGGAGGCGGGCTGCAATGGTATCAATCGTAATTCTCTTAAAATCATATCTCTGGCACCGCGACAGAATCGTGATCGGAATCTTATGGACCTCCGTTGTTGCCAGGATAAATATAACATAGGACGGCGGTTCCTCCAGTGTCTTTAAGAGAGCATTGAAAGCCCCGATGGACAGCATGTGGACCTCATCGATGATGTAAACACGATAGCGCCCCTCGGTCGGAGGATACTGGACCTGATCGCGGATATCACGGATATTCTCCACGCCGTTGTTGGACGCCGCATCGATTTCCACCACGTTCAGCGAAGCGCCGGATGATATCTGCCGGCACATCTCGCACTCACCGCAGGGGCTTCCATCGACCGGATTCTCACAGTTCACGGCCTTTGCAAATATCTTTGCAATACTTGTCTTACCGGTTCCCCGCGTTCCGCAGAACAGGTAGGCGTGTCCGATTCGTCCTGACGTTATCTGGTTTTTTAATGTCTTTACAATGTGGTCCTGGCCCTTGACCTCATTAAATGAGACCGGCCTCCACTTCCTGTATAACGCTGTATACGACATGAACCCTCTGCTCCTTCATTGTACCTTACTATTCGTCGCCGAAGCTGATTCCCACAGACTTGGCTTCTCTGATTATATCACTCTTCGGATCGACCGTCTTAAGCTTGCCGGCAATCTCCTCCAGCGGCACCTTGGTAATCTGGCTGTCATTCAATGCAACCATATAACCGTATTCTTCATTCGCAATCATCTGGGCCGCAGCGGCTCCGAGGCGTGTGGAAATAACACGGTCGAACGGGGTGGGCTCTCCGCCCCTCTGCATATGTCCCGGAACCGTGACGCGTATCTCCTGGCCTGTTTTCTCCTGAATCTGAGCGCCCAGTGCATATGCCACCGATGGATAAACCTGGCCGTTCTTCTTCTTTTCTTTCAGTTCTTTCTTGGTGAGCGCCGCGTCATCCTTGGAAATAGCGCCTTCCGCCACCGCCAGGATGGTAAAATTCTTACCGCTCCTCACCCTGCCCTTGATGGCCTCCACGACGATATCAATGTCGTAGGGGATCTCGGGAATCAGAATAATATCCGCTCCTCCTGCAATTCCTGCATAGAGGGTCAGCCATCCCACTTTGTGTCCCATTATCTCTACAATGAAAACACGGCCATGGGAAGCCGCAGTTGTATGAATGCAGTCGATCGCATTGGTCGCCACTTCGACGGCGCTGTGGAATCCGAACGTCAGCTCACTTCCCCACAGGTCATTGTCAATCGTCTTCGGAAGGGAAACAATATTCAGCCCCTCCTCCCTGAGCAGGTTGGCCGTCTTCTGGCTTCCGTTACCGCCAAGCACCACGAGACATTCCAGTTTTAATTTATAATAAGTATGTTTCATTGCAGCTACTTTGTCTAAACCGTTCTCATCCGGAGTCCTCATCAATTTAAACGGCTGTCTGGATGTGCCTAGAATGGTGCCGCCTCTTGTCAGTATTCCCGAAAACTCCGAAGGCTTCATAATTCTGTAGTCTGCATACATAAGTCCCTTGTAGCCATCTTCAAACCCTACTATCTCAACGTCGTCATACATTTTATACAGAGCCTTCGCCACGCCTCGCATTGTTGCGTTCAGGCTCTGGCAGTCTCCACCGCTGGTCAGCATACCAATTCTCTTCATGGATGACACACCCTTTCTTAACACTGTATTTTCATCCCGTCACCGTTCATAATGACAGGCTGATCTCAGGTTACAAT
>CATWBR010000511.1 GCA_958349075.1 uncultured Clostridium sp. | reverse complement strand
CATTATATATCAAAAAGAACAGTTAGACAATTAGATTTAATGCTCTATAATTGAAGTATAAAGGGGGAAGGAACATGTTGGAGATAACGGTACTTGGCATATTTGCAGCGGCGCTTCTGCTCTCCGCGGCGTTTGATGTTTCAGTCTTGTATGCGCTGATTTTTGGATATTTTGTTTTTGCCGGATACGCCCTGATAAAGCATAATACGGTTCCGGAAATCCTTAAGATGTCTTTCAACGGCGTAAAAACCGTAAAAAACGTACTGATTGTTTTTATGCTCATAGGAATGCTGACCGCTTTGTGGCGTGCAGCGGGAACGATTCCGTTTCTCGTTGTCTGCACTTCTGGACTGGTTGTGCCTTCCGCATTCATTCTGTTCATTTTTCTTCTCAACTGCTTTGTCTCTGTTCTTACGGGAACCTCGCTTGGTACGGCGGCCACCAGCGGTGTAATCAGTATGGCAATGGCCACTGCCGCGGGGGTGAATCCCGTTTACGCCGGCGGGGCTATCCTGTCGGGAATTTATTTTGTGGACAGATGCTCCCCGATGTCGACCAGCGCCCTGCTGGTCAGCGAATTGACCGGTACGGACATTTTTGATAATATTAAAAATATGATTAGAACCTCCCTTGTCCCCTTTGCCGCGGTGTGTGTAATTTATCTGGCGCTCGGTATGAACGGAAGCGGCGTATCACCCGATGCCGGACTTCTTACATTGCTTAAACAGAGTTTTAATCTGCACTGGTTCGCTGCATTACCCGCCGGAATTGTTATCATCCTGTCCCTGTGCAGGGTCAATGTCAAAAAGACCATGATGATCAGCATATTGACGGCGGGAATCATCAGCATATTCTTACAGGGAGTAAAGATTCCGGAGCTTTTTAGATTTCTGTTCACGGGCTACCGCACCGGGGAACCGGGACTGGAGGCTATGATGAACGGGGGCGGTCTGTTATCCATGGTGAGAGTAAGTGCGATTATCTGCATTTCCTCCTCCTATTCGGACATTTTTGAGAAAACCGGGATTCTTCAGGGTATTAAACAGAGGATAAGCAGACTGGGAGAGAAAATCGCGCCGTACGGAGGCCAACTGGCCACATCCCTGCTGGCATCCATGGCGGCCTGCAACCAGACGCTGGGAATTATCCTGACTTATCAGCTTTGTAAGGATATGATACGTGACAGGAGAGAGATGGCGCTCTATCTGGAAAATACGGCGGTTATTGTGGCGCCGTTAATCCCCTGGTCTGTTGCCTGCGCCGCGCCTATGGCGGCGATATCGGCATCAAATGTGGGAGCATGCATTCTTTTCGCTTTTTATATTTATCTGCTCCCGGCATGGAACCTTTTCAGAAACAGAAAGAGACGGGAGGAGAATGCTAATGGAAATCGCAAGACTGTTTAACCTTCAGGGGAGCTTATTCCTAATGATTCTGGCCGGAGCTGTTTTGAAGAGAAAAGGAATCATTGACGAGCCGGGAAAACGGTGTTTGACGGATCTTTGTGTAAATATCATCATACCATGCAACATTATCAAATCCTGCCTGATTGAATTCGATTTGTCGATTATGAGGGCCTGCGGCCTTCTTCTGGCAGTGGGCGTTGTCATGCAGTTTTTCTGTCTCTTTCTCAACCGCTTTTTATTCAACGGCTTTGGAGAACAGCAGAAAAAGGTGCTCCAGTACTGCACGATTGTATCAAATGGAGGATTCCTTGGAAATCCGGTGGCGGAGGGGGTTTACGGTTCCCTGGGCCTTTTGTATGCCTCGATCTTTCTGATACCTATGCGCGTGGTCATGTGGTCGGCGGGTACCTCCTATTTTGTCGCGGGCGCCTCGGATAAAAAGAAAGTGCTTCACAATATTCTGACCCACCCCTGCCTGGTAGCAGTATACATCGGCCTGTTTCTGATGTTCACCCAGGTCCATGTGCCGGAAGTACTGGCATCCACGGTTAAAAGTATCGGCGGATGTAATTCGGCCGTTACAATGTTCATCATCGGAACAATTCTTGCTGATGTGGACATCAGAACCATTGTTAACAGGACTACGGTCGGCTTCAGCATCTTCCGTCTCGTTCTGCTTCCCGCCGCAGCCCTGGTACTCAGCCGTGCCCTGGGCCTCGACCCGGTAGCCTCCGGCGTAGCCGTGATCATGACGGGCATGCCGGCAGGAGCAACGGCTGCCATCTTCGCGGCACGGTATGACAGCGATGCGGAATTCGCCACGAAGTGCGTGGTGTTGTCTACGCTTCTGTCGATGATCACGATTCCGGTGTGGGTGATGTAATGAGAATAAAAAAATCCCCTGCGGAAACTGCCTGCGCTGCGCCTGAGGCCGTTGATGAGGGCTGTAATAGTAATAGTAATAGTGAAAGAGAAGGTAAGTTTTATGATGGAGTTGAGACAGGCAGTTATGAATGATTTGCCGCGTATCAGGGCGGTGTATAAGGAGATATGCCGGGACATGGACAGGGACGGCATCCAAATATGGGATGAAATATATCCGGGTGATTTTTTTGAAGAAGATATTCGGAATCACCGGCTCTATGTGCTGACGGAGCAGGATGAGATCGTGTCGGCATTTGCCTTATGTGATTCCAATCCAGGGGCGGACTTCGTACAATGGGAAAACACCGGTGGAAGGGCAATCTACCTCGACCGTCTTGGAGTGAATGTCAATTATATGAGAAAAGGAATCGGAAGTCTGGCACTCAGGAAAGCCGCAGCCCTGGCAGGCGCCCTTGGGGCCGGGTATCTCAGACTCTTTGTTGTGGATATCAACCAACCGGCAGTCAATCTCTATTTAAAGAACGGCTTTGTAAAGGCAGAGGGAATCTATGACGAGGTGATAGATGAGAAGTTTGTCCTGCATGAATTTGGATTTGAAAAAAAGATAATAATATGATTTAACAAATAATTTGCGGGGTAAAAA
>CATWBR010000510.1 GCA_958349075.1 uncultured Clostridium sp. | reverse complement strand
AGAATAAAAGATGATAAGACACCTTCCGGACCAGAATGCAATTTTTAAACACGCTCTGGACAGGTGTCTTATTTAATAGTAAAATGAGGGTAATTACTCAGACTCGTGCGTCCCTTGGGGACTAATGTATCATGTTGCGGGAAACGTATCTATAATTTTTTCAGACAAGGAATTATGCAAATGGGTGAACAGAACATTTTATTAAGAAAAACACAAAAGCCGAGCTATGTGCAGATGGCTTATGATGGAATCAAGAACCTGATTATTGAAGAGGAGATAAGTCCCGGAGAGCTGTTAAGCGAGAATCAACTGGCAGCCTATCTGAATATGAGCCGCACGCCCGTGAGGGAGGCGATACGCCGCCTGCAGGCGGAAGGATTCCTGGAATCCAGGAAAGGTCTGGGAACCTTCTTAAAACCGCTCACATCAAAGGATGTAAGGAATATTTATGAAGTCAGGGAGGCGCTTGAATTAATTGCCTGTGAGACTTCGATTTTCCAGATTACCGATGAAGAGATAGAGGAAGTAAGGAGCAGCCTTCAGTCACTGCTTGACCGGCACGCTGCCGGTGAAGAGATAGACCGGATGGAATTCAGCAAGCTGGACGGCCAGTTCCACGATTTGATTGTCCAGAAATCGAATAACGGATATATTAAAATTCTGATGGATCAGATCTATTTTAATGTGGACCGCTACAGGGTGATTTCATTCAGCGTATCCCTCGATCTGGAGGAGAGCACGAAACAGCATCTGGATTTACTGGACTGCCTGGAAGAGAGGGATCTTCAAAAACTGAAGACGGCGCTCAGCGCCCACCTGGAATGGTCCCTGGAACTGCTTTTGAAACATCTGGAGCTTTAACGCTGTAGAAAGGAAGTGCGTTATGAAAATTGTTATATTAGACGGATATGTAAAAAATCCCGGTGATTTAAGCTGGAAACGCTTTGAGGAACTGGGTGAGCTGAGAATATACGACAGGACTCCTGCCGACGATACGGATATGATTATTGAGAGGATAGGAGATGCGGAGGCGGTATTGGTATCCAATGTGCCGTTAACCGGTAAGGTCATTGAAAGCTGTCCCTCTATCCGATACATCGGATTACTGTCAACCGGGTATGACGGAATTGATATCGGTACGGCCAGGGAGAAAAATATTCCCGTATGCAATATCCCTACCTATGGAACCGACTCGGTTTCCCAGTTTACCATCGCTCTGCTGCTGGAAATCTGCAGCCGCGTCGGCCATCACGCAGACGCTGTGAAGGAGGGAAGATGGGGGAATCAGCCGGATTTCTGTTTTTGGGATTACCCGCTTATTGAGCTGTCTGGAAAAACCATGGGCGTTGTGGGATATGGACGGATAGGCCAGAGAACGGCTGCCGTCGCCGCCGCACTGGGAATGAAAATTCTCTATAACGACGGTTTCAGGAAGCAGGAACTGGAGAATGAGAATGTAAAATTTGCGGAGCGGGAGGAACTGTTCCGGGAATCTGATGTGATCGTTCTTCACTGCCCGTTGTTCCCGGATACCAGGGGAATGATTAATAAGGAGACAATTGCAGGGATGAAGGACGGAGTAATTGTGCTGAACAGTTCCAGAGGAGCCCTCATTGTGGATAAAGACCTCGCCGAAGCGCTGAACAGTGGAAAAGTGTATGCGGCAGGTCTGGATGTCGTTTCGGAGGAACCGATTTCCATGGAGAATCCTCTGCTGACCGCACAGAACTGCATCATCACCCCTCATATTGCCTGGGCAGCAAAAGAGAGCAGGGCAAGACTTCTGGAGATCGCGGCCGATAATCTGATGGCGTATGCGGCCGGAAAGCCGGTCAATCAGGTGAATTAAGAAAAGAGGAGCAATATGGCCGAGGTCCGTTTGCTCCTCTATTTGAAGGCGGCAGCCTGCCTGAAGGGCGTGCAGGCTGTGGATTGGGGAGGCGGTTTCAGATGGATATAAAAGTTCTTAAATATTTTGTACAGGTCGCACGGGATCAGAGTTATACGCGGGCTGCGGAGCACCTGTATCTGTCCCAGCCGGCCCTGAGTAAGCTGATAAAGAAACTGGAGCGGGAACTGAAAGTGCCTCTTTTCAGGGTTCAGAAGAACGGAGTTTATCTGACGGACTATGGGGAGCAGTTTTATCAGCGCGTTGTGCCGATTATTGCGGAGTTCGATTCACTGTCCGCCTTTGTGGAGACAATGCATTCGGCTCCGGTTGGGAAACTGAAGCTGGGCGTCACCCCGATGATAGCGTCTCTTTATGTGGTTGACATTGTCACCAATTTTAACAGGCAGTGGCCGGATATTGAATTGCAGTTGATAGAGGACGGGAGCCGGAGGCTGAGAAAGATGCTGCTGGACGGCAGCCTGGATCTGGCCCTCGGGATTACGGGAGAATCCTTTCCGGAACTCGAGGATACCGTCCTGTTTGAGGATGAGATGGTCGTTATTGCTTCCGTAGAAAATCCGCTGTCCCGTCACCGGTGCGTCACATTCGAGCAACTGGAGCATCAGAAATTTAACCTTTATACGTATTCGTCCGCCCTGTCCCAGCAGATTACGGAACGCTGTGTGAAGGCCGGATTTATCCCAAAAGTGAATATATCCAGCTCAAAGGTCAACTTCATGCTCCAGATGACGGAGTGCGACAGGGGAATCTGTATCCTGCCGCGTCCCTATGCGGTACAGAGCCATTTAAGCCCGGGGGTGACGATCATTCCCTTAAAAGAGAGGTTTCCATGGGTGGGGACTCTGATGCAGAATAAAAATACCTACAAAACTTATATTATTAAGCTGTTTGAACGGTTTGTAGTGCAGTATTTCGAGCAGAGAAGACAGCAGCAGGAAGCGGATAAAGCCGACTGAAAACCGATCTGCAGCCGAGAGAATACAGGTCAAAGACATATTGAAAAGCATATAAATGGATGGAACTTCCG
>CATWBR010000509.1 GCA_958349075.1 uncultured Clostridium sp. | reverse complement strand
CAGCCGACGTTGGGATGGCAGCGGGGGCGATTCGTTCCCTGCCTTCAGTCCTGTTGCTCTCTGCCCTTCTTCCCCAATTACGATAATCTACAGCCGGGATTGAAGACCCGCCAATCCATTTCCTACCCCGCCCCATAAAACCCAGGCGCCCGCATCTCAATTTGCCTTGAAACCAATTTGGACTTATGATAAAATAAGGAAGATTATAACACGAGAAGCACCGCCAAACACAAGAAAAACGAATAGCAACAGTAACCTGAAGGAGGAAACAATGGTCAGCAAATTAATCGAAAAGATACAGAAGACAAAGGCACCAATCTGTGTGGGACTTGATCCGATGTTAAGCTATATACCGGAGCATGTGACAAAGAAAGCGTATGAGCAGTATGGAGAGACTCTGGAGGGAGCGGCGGAGGCCGTCTGGCAGTTTAATAAGGAGATCGTGGATGCGACTGCCGATCTGATTCCTTCCGTAAAGCCGCAGATTGCCATGTATGAGCAGTTCGGAATCGAGGGGCTGAAGGCCTATGAAAAAACCGTAAAATACTGTCAGCAGAAGGGACTTGTAGTAATCGGAGATGTAAAGCGCGGTGATATCGGTTCCACCTCCACTGCGTATGCAACGGGACATATCGGCAAGGTGCAGGTGGGAAATACGGTTTGCACCGGTTTTGATACGGAATATATTACGGTCAACCCTTACCTTGGTACGGACGGGGTGAAACCGTTTGTGGATGTCTGCAATGAATATGACAGAGGCATCTTTGTACTGGTTAAGACATCAAATCCTTCCAGCGGTGAATTCCAGGATCGTCTGATTGACGGAAGACCGCTCTATGAGCTGGTGGCTGAGAAGGTGGTAGAGTGGGGAGAGGCATCCATGGACGGCGCATACAGCAATGTGGGCGCAGTTGTCGGGGCAACCTATCCCGAGATGAGCAGAGTGCTCAGAAAACTGATGCCGAAGACGTATTTCCTGGTACCGGGATACGGAGCCCAGGGCGGGACGGCGGAAGATTTGAAATACTGCTTCAATGAGGACGGACTGGGAGCGGTCGTAAACTCCTCCAGAGGAATCATTGCAGCTTATAAGAAAGAACCATATGCGAAATTTGGCGCCGGGCATTTTGCAGAGGCATCCAGACAGGCTGTCATAGATATGATTGCCGATATCAACAGCGTATTATAGGAGGAACCAATGGCACAGGTGAAAGAAACAGCAGTTGTCTACAGCCAGGAAGAACTGGCTCCTGAAATTTACAGCATGTGGATTACGACGGAGGCTGCAAAGGAAGCCAGACCCGGACAGTTTATCTCCGTATACAGCAAAGATGGTTCAAGACTGCTTCCGCGCCCTATCAGTATCTGTGAAGCGGATGCCGATGAGGGAAGACTGCGCATTGTATACAGGATTGCAGGGGCCGGCACAAAGGAATTTTCTTCCTTTGAATCGGGGGATTCCATCGATATCATGGGACCGCTTGGCAACGGTTTCCCACAGGAGGGAGAGAATGTATTCCTGATTGGCGGAGGAATCGGGATTCCGCCGATGCTGGAACTGGCAAAGAACTTAAATTGTGAAAAACAGATGGTACTCGGCTACCGCGATGAAAACCTCTTTCTCAAGGATGAGTTTGAGGCGTACGGGGAAGTGTTTGTGGCTACGGAAGACGGCAGCATGGGCACAAAAGGCAATGTGCTGGACGCTATCCGGGAAAACGGACTGACTGCGGACGTCATGTACGCCTGCGGCCCAACTCCGATGCTGCGTGCGCTGAAGCATTATGCAGAGGAGCATAATATCCGCTGCTATATTTCCCTGGAGGAGAAGATGGCCTGCGGAATCGGAGCCTGCCTTGCCTGCGTCTGCCAGAGTAAAGAGGTAGATCACCACAGCAATGTACACAATAAACGGATCTGTAAGGACGGTCCCGTCTTTCTGGCACAGGAGGTGGATTTATAATGAATACAAAAGTAAATCTGGCTGGTGTGGAGCTTAAGAATCCTGTTATGACGGCCTCAGGCACCTTTGGTTCCGGTGCGGAATATGGAGAAATGCTGGATCTGAACAGGCTGGGCGCCGTTGTCACCAAAGGTGTGGCAAACATCCCCTGGCCTGGCAACCCGACACCTAGGATTGCCGAGACCTATGGCGGCATGATTAATGCCATCGGGCTCCAGAATCCGGGATATGATGTGTTTGCAAAGAGGGACATTCCCTATTTAACACAGTTTGACACAAAAATCATTGTCAATGTTTGCGGTAAGACGACGGAGGATTACATTGACGTGGTGGAGAAACTTTCCGACCAGCCGGTGGATATGCTGGAGATCAATATCTCCTGCCCCAATGTGAAAGAGGGCGGTATCGCGTTCGGACAGGATCCGAGGGCGGTGGAAGCCATCACACGGGAAGTGAAAAAGTATGCAAAACAGCCTGTTATCATGAAGCTCAGCCCCAACGTGACGGATATCACCGTCATGGCAAAGGCAGCCGAGGCCGGTGGAGCCGACGTTCTTTCGCTGATTAACACACTGACGGGAATGAAGATTGACATACACAAGCGTGCTTTTGCCGTAGCCAACAAAACAGGAGGCCTTTCAGGCCCTGCCATCAAGCCGGTGGCAGTCAGAATGGTTTACCAGGTGGCAAACGCCGTAACACTTCCCATTATCGGCATGGGAGGAATCATGACGGCCGACGATGCGGTTGAGTTTATCCTGGCAGGTGCAACGGCGGTATCCGTAGGCACGGCTAATTTCCATAACCCTTATGCAACGGTAGAGATTGTGGAGGGAATAGAGGCTTACATGAAGAAATATCATGTTGAGGATATTAATGAGCTGGTTGGGGCTGTAAAATAAGGATTTAATTGAGGAATGAGAACGCCGCCGGGACGGCCGGAGGGCGGAATGGTGAGGGGAGATTATGAGTCTTCAGTCCCGTTTGGAGGTTGTC
>CATWBR010000508.1 GCA_958349075.1 uncultured Clostridium sp. | reverse complement strand
CTCTTTTCGAATCTTTTTCAGGTTCTTTTTTTAACAATGCCTGGTTGTTGCTAATTGAATTGTATCACTTTTAAAAAGATTTCGTAAGAAGAAAAACATATTCACAGAAAATTTTGTTAATTACATGCATATATTGCGACATAAAAATTGTGTAAAATGACAATATCATACCGGCAGGAGCCGAAGTGAAACGGTCTGTCAGACTGCGGGTCTTGGGTTTAAATTATTTACAAAGTCAATCAGGAACGATGACACGGTCACAGTCACCAGCGAAAAAATAATGCGGCCTGCGGAAATATAGGACAGCGACATAATTAACACCGTGATATCGGTGAGAAGATAAGCGCGTGAAATCCTCCACTTTGTGACACGTGAGATGGAGAGCGCCAGCGCGTCATCACCGCCGCTGGAACCGCCCTGCCGCACGACAAGGCCGACGCCGAGGCCGACGAAAACCCCGCCGCAGACGGCGGCAAAAAGCGGATAGCCGGACAGATCGGGCAGTACGGGGGGAGCCAGTTCCCACAGTTTAAAAAAGCACGTCACGCTGAGGGTGGAAATAACGGATATTTTAATAAATCCGCCTCCTAAATACCGGAAAGCCAGAATGTAACAGGCAATATCGAGTACCGGCGTGATGACGGCAGGTGAGATGTCCAGCCAGTGACTGGCAAGAAGCATCATGCCGAGCACGCCGCCTTCCGTAATATTCGTCTGTTGGTGAATATTATAAATGCCGAAAGAACTGACGGCGGCCCCGATTAGGATAAAAGTGATTTTCCTGGCGGAAAAGCCTTTGGTAAAATTTCGAATTGTATTCTGCAGTGATTTCATTACAATACAGACCTCCTCTCTTCAAATACAGCTTAAACCCTGGTATAATACTAGGGTCAAGCAAGAATTGAATTATTTACACAAAATAAACACAAAATTATTGCAGTTTTTCCTGAACCCATCATAAAACAGCGGTAACGGCAGACAATACAGTACAAGGGAGGTTATGCCAAAAACCATGAAAAACTATTACAAGATCAATGAAATTTCAAAGCTGTACGGGATAGGTCCTGATTCCCTCAGATACTACGAAAAGCTGGGGAGCCTCAAACCCCGCAGGGATACCAACGGTTACAGGCTTTACAGCCTGAAGGACATCTACAAGCTGAATGTGATACGCGATCTTCGAAGGCTCAGTTTCCCAATGGAAAAAATCAGGGAATACCTGGATCATCAGAGTGTGTCCAATACGCTGGAGCTCCTTAAAAGGGAACAGGAACTGTTAAGCGGCCGGATAAGTGAGCTTCAGAACAGAACCTCGATCATACAGGAACGGATTTCCGTTCTGACCGCCGCTCAGAGTGTGAAAACGGGCCAAATGAAGATCCGGACGCTGCCGGAGCGGCGTTGTGTCGAGCTGAGTGAACCCGTTACCCGGGATGAGGAGATGGATTTTATCATCAAAAAGCTGCACAGAAAACACGAGGATAAAATATCCGATTTCGGCGGCCAGAGTATTGGTGCATTCCTGTCCCTGGAGGATTTAAAGAAAGGAATTTCCAACGTATACCACTCCGTATTTTTTGTCCTGGGGGACGATGCTGAAGAATACGACTTCACCCTGGCGCCCGGAGAATACCTTTCCTGCTTTTACCGGGGAGGATATATGCAGAATGCAGAGCGCATGCAGGAGATCCTGTCCTACCTGGCAAGGAAGGGGCTCACCATGGCCGGAGACCCTTTTGAGATGTACGAGGTAGACAACCGTGACACCATCCTCGAAGAAGAATTCCTGACGGAAATCCAGGTCAGAATCAAGAGCCTGTGAGCGCAGCGGGAGGGCGGTCGTATTCTTAGCGGCCCCCTCGCTCCCCCGTTCCGGTAAGAACATTCCATCCATAGAAATAAATTCAGAAAAAGCCGCCGGACGTCTGGAATCACGGTTTCTTTTGTGCTATAGTAAAAAAGATATATTTGCGTACTGATGCCGTGGTCTTGAATCCCGGCTAAACATAAGAAAAGAATGAAAGGTGATGGAATTGGTTTTAGTAATACCCGGAGTATTAACCGTATCGTTTCTTTCCCTGTTCTACTGCTGTATGATGCCGGAAGTCGGCAGAAAAGACAGGATGAAAGCATTTGAAAAGCAGTATATTGCCCACAGGGGATATCATGATAATGCATCCGATCATCCGGAAAACACGATGCCTGCCTTTGAAAAGGCGGTCGAGAACGGCTACGGGATCGAGCTGGATGTCCAGCTTACAAAGGACAAGGTTCCCGTGGTGATTCACGATTATGACTTAAAGAGGGCGGCCGGAACCGACAGAAAGGTCGAGGACTGCACCTTTGAGGAACTGAGGTCATACCCGCTGTTCCGGTCAGGTGAGACGGTTCCGGCCTTTAAGGATGTGCTACGCATGGTGGCGGGAAGAGTGCCGCTCATCATCGAACTCAAAGTGGAGAGAAAATACAGGGAGACGTGTGAGAGAGTCGCAGCCCAGCTCGATTATTACCATGGTACATACTGCATTGAATCCTTCAGCCCGCTTGCCCTGTGGTGGTTTAAACATCACCGTCCCGGGGTGATAAGAGGCCAGCTGGCGACAAACCACAGGAGAGAAGGTCTTAAGACGCCATGGTACGTGGAGGGAATACTTACCAACTGCCTGCTGAATGGTTTTTGCAAGCCTGATTTTATCGCCTATAACTGCCGGTTCACGAAGACATTTCCGGTAGCTGTGCTGCGGAAATTTTACAAGTGTAAGATGGCTGCCTGGACCATCAAGAGCCAGAAGGAACTGGAAAACCACAGAAAGTATTTTGATGTGTTTATATTCGACAGCTTTGCTCCGGAGGGACAGAGCCAGGGTGCCGGCAAGGCAGCCGCTCTGTAGATTCACGGTTACTGTTCACAACACTGCCGCTTTCCGGCAGGAGTGTGGACAGTAACGATTCATGGCATACGCCATAAATA
>CATWBR010000507.1 GCA_958349075.1 uncultured Clostridium sp. | reverse complement strand
ATGTAGAAAGACCCCTTAAATAGCTGGGAAAAAGTAACAATATACACAAACATATAAGCAATAGAGGAGGAAATCTTATGGTAATCGAAAAAGCGGCTGTGGCCGGTACACTGGAGTCCAGTGATGCGCAGATTACAGTTGAACCGGGTGACGGAAAGGTTGAGCTTGTTATTGAAAGCAGCGTTATCCATCAGTTCGGAAAGCAGATCAGGGCGGTTGTCCTGGAGACGCTGGAGCGCCTTAATGTGAATGATGCAAGGATAAAGGTTGTGGACAAAGGAGCTTTAGACTGTACTTTAAAGGCCAGAGTGGAATGCGCCGTATACCGTTCCAGCGGCATTACGGAAAATTTACCATGGGGAGGTGCCATCAGATAATGAGCCATCCATTAAAAAAGAGACTGAGAAGATCCATGATGTTTCTGAACTGCCAGAAGCCGGGACTGATTAAAGACCCATATATTTATAAACCGGATTCCATTATGCTTGACCTGGAGGACGCGGTTGCCGAGAACCAGAAGGATGCCGCCAGGTATTCCCTGTTTCATGCACTTAAAGAAATCGACTACAGAGGCGTGGAACGAGTTGTACGTATCAACGGACTTGACACACCGCATTGGAAGGAAGATATCCGTGTCTGTGTGGCGGGAGGAGCCGATACAATCCGTATAGCAAAGACGGAAACAGCCCAGGATGTCCGCACGGTGGAAGAGCATGTGCTGGCTGCCGAGCGTGAATTTGGCCGTGCCGAGGGCAGCACCCTCTTAATGTCGGCCCTGGAATCCTGCAAGGGGGTTCTGAATGCCCAGGAGATCTGTGTTTCTTCCGACCGTTTGATCGGAATCGCATTGTCCGGAGGAGATTATACGAAAGATCTCCAGACCGTAATTACGGGTACCGGCGTGGAGCTGATGGGAGCGAGACAGCATATGATTATGGCGGCCCGCGCTGCAGGTGTCCAGTGCTTCGATACCGTGTTCACGAATCTGGATGACATGGAAGGATTTGAAAAAGAGACCGCAATGATCAAGATGATGGGATTTGACGGAAAATCGCTTGTCAATCCGCGTCAGATTGCAATTGTCCATAAAATATTCACTCCCACCGAAAAGGAGATTATTTTTGCTGAAAAAGTGGTGCGTGAAATTGATGACAAGAAAGCAAAAGGCATCGGCGTATTTACGGTAGATGGAAAAATGATTGATATCGCTTTCTATGACGGGGCCAAGAGGACCCTGGCTATGGCTAAAGCCGCAGGCGTTTATGAGGGGGATATGTAAAATGATAAATAAAGTGGGAAGAGACATTCCGGAAGAAGTTTTAAAGGCGACCGGCAAAAAGGTTTTTGAGGGCGCTTACGTATATGATAATTACGAGTATAAGAAGGCCGCTCCCGTAGTGCGGGCGCTGTCCGATCCGACGCGTTCCAAGATGGTCCGGTCCATCAGGGAAGCTCTTGAAAAATGTGAAATCCGCGATGGCATGACCCTGTCCTTCCATCATCATTTCCGCGAGGGAGATTACGTTGTCAATATGGTGATGGAAGAGATTCACAACATGGGAATCAAGGATCTTACCATCTGTGCCAGCTCTCTCGGCAAGGCCAACGATCCGATTGTGCCGTTTATTGAGGACGGGACGATCACCGGTATCCAGTCTTCCGGCGTGAGAGGTAAAATCGGCGAGGCCATCTCGACCGGCAAGTTAAAGAACCTGGCTATCATGCGTTCCCACGGCGGACGTGTGCGTGCCATTGAGACGGGAGAGGTGCATGTGGACATCGCCTTTATCGGCGCGCCTACCTGTGATGAATACGGAAACTGCCGTCCGAACGGCGGAAAGAGCGACTGCGGCGTTTTATCATACGCAATGGCGGATGCCCAGTATGCGGATAAAGTGGTGGCTGTGACGGACTGCCTCGTTGCGTTCCCGAACATTCCGGCCAGTATCTCCATGACGAATGTAGACTATGTCTGCGTTGTGGATGCCATTGGTAATCCCGACAAGATCGCAACAGGAGCGGCAAAACCAACAACCGATGTGAGAAAAATCATGATGGCCGATTACTGTACCCAGTTTGTAATCAATACCCCATACTTTAAAGACGGTTTTTCCTATCAGACCGGGGTCGGCGGCGCGTCCATCGCCTCCACGATTTCACTCGGCAAGATTATGGAGGAGAGGGGGATCCAGATGGGACTTGGTCTCGGCGGAATCACCACCCCCATGTGTGAGCTTTTGGAAAAAGGCCTGATCCGCACCATCGTGGATACACAGGACTTTGATCAGGGAGCCATCGAATCCATCAAAAAGAACCCGAACCATATCGAGATTTCCGCATCCGAGTATGCCAACCCGTTTAACAAGGGAGCTTATGTCAATAAGCTGGACTTTGTTATCCTGGCTTCCCTGGAAGTAGATATCGATTTTAACTGTAATGTTGTGGTAGGTTCCGACGGCGTCATCACCGGCGCCCAGGGAGGTCATCCCGATACGGCGGCCGGAGCAAAGTGTACGATTGTCATCGCTCCGCTTCTTCAGGGCCGGATTCCCGCTATCTGCACCAAGGTTACGACGGTAACAACGCCGGGTGAGACCGTGGACGTCGTAATCACGGACTACGGCATTGCAATCAACCCGCGCCGTCAGGATCTGATCGAATGCATGAAGGGCGTCAATCTGCCGTTCTGCACGATAGAAGAGCTGCGCGATAAAGCATACGGCATGGTCGGAGAACCGGATCCGGTTCAATTCGGCGAGCGTGTTGTCGGCATCATCGAGGGACGTGACGGAACCGTCATGGATGTAGTAAGGGAAATCCGAGAATATCAGTTCGATTAAGATTAAAACAGCAAAGAGAGCCTGTTTTCCAGAATCAGCGGAAAGCAGGCTCTTTTTCATACCATAGGAAAGTGTTCCTATGGTATGAAAAAGCCCTCCGGGCAGGATGCGCACTCGCGCGAAGATGTAATA
>CATWBR010000506.1 GCA_958349075.1 uncultured Clostridium sp. | reverse complement strand
TCTGGTGAAAGATGAGGATATAAAAATTATGGATATAGAAACGAGGGAATACAAAAGAAGGAATAGAAAAGGGAGGACAGGAAGAGGAAACAGGAAAGAAAAAATTGAAAAGAATATAGAAAAAATAGAAATAAAATAGTGATATAACGGTGTGATTTCCATTTACACACTATTAAAACAGCGCCAATCTGTGTTGCTATTTATACGGATAGTCACAAAAGCATGATAAATACAGGCTTTCTAATAAGTTTAATATGATTTCCATTTTTGGCACGATAGTTGCTTCTATAATAGGGCAGAGCCGGATGTACAGGGTGCCACAGTTTTCAGGACCGCCAAATGGGCGGAATTGCCAATCGGACAGGCCTGGGAACCGTGGCAAAAGGGTACCCGCCATTCTGCAGCCTGCGCTTTCCGTCATCTCCACAAGGGCACTGCGTGGATTTGACCCGGAAGGCCACCGTCCGAAGTCCATGCCGGTATGGATTTCCGGACCGATGCCTTAATAAAAACAGTATAAGGAGAAATGTCAAATGGTAAATCACGTTCAATTGGAATGGCCCAAATTAGGGATTAAAGTCCGGGCAAAACTTATGTGGGACAAGGCGCCCCATTTCTGTGCAGAACTTGAAAAACTGCTTCCTTTCGAGAGCATACACGGCCATACGGTTATTTCGGGCCACAACATGAGCATCCCCATGAAACTTCTTTGGCTGGAGCGGGAATACGATGCCCCCAGAAAACCGGGCCGCCTGTTCATTTATACCAACGGACAGCGCATTGTAATTCCGTACGCGGCAACCACGGAGCCTGGGCTTGTCAACTGTTTTGCGGATGTTCTGGAGGAGGATATCCCGGAGCTTAAAAAGGCAGGGCTGGACTGTAAGTTCCGCTTTATGACCGGTGACACCGAGCCGCAGACCGTAGTGGTTTCTGCCCTTGATGAAAGGAGGGGGTAAATATGGATTGGAGAGAAGTTAAAAAAGAAATTGAGAACCAGATTGACGAGAACTGGCTGAAAGAGCCGGAAGCCATGTGGAAGGTGCGCCACGGAATCAGTGTGACAGGTGCCGGTTCTTTTAACCAGTACCTGTCCACGATGATGTTTGTGGATGTGTATACCATAGCCTACGGGCAGCATATGTTTTTCATGTTTGTCCAGATGTCGGAGGAGCCGGAAATGCCGCTGGAGATACTGAAGAAGATGACGCACCATGAAATCTGCGTCGGTTTCCAGTCGACCCAGTTCCTGTCCTACGTGTCCACGCCGGAGGTGCATAAATTTGCCCTTGATATCGCGGAAGTCCTGCCTCAGATTGAGACGAAAGAGGAGTATAAGGAGTTGATGGGCACCTATGTCCGCTATATCAACCTGATTCATTACTGGCATCACTGCACCTTCCCCTGGCATGTCGGCCTGATGTACCAGTATAAGAGCCCGGAAGAGATTGAGGAAACCTGTCGAATGCTTCACAGTTAAGGGAGGAAGAAGTATGAATAAGATAACCCGCTTCCTGACCGGTGATGCGGTGGGAAGAAAGCCGAAGTTCGGCGAGGCCTGTGTCCTGATGGCTTTAGTTTGCTGCATCCTTGTCTATCTTAATATCTTCCTGGGCGTCAGTTCCCTGGTGTCCCTGTTCATTGCCCTGATTATATGCTCCGTATTTACGATCGGCTGGGGATACAGTTGGAAGGCAATTGAGGAAATGATGATGACGGGGCTGCGAAAAGGTCTTTTGGCCATGATTATTAACCTTCTGATTGGCATGCTGATAGCGGCATGGTGTGCGGGAGGAACAGTCCCCTATATTATTTATCTGGGACTTCAAATCATCTCGCCGCGTTGGTTTCTGGTGACCACCTGTGTGATTTGTTGTATTATGTCAACTTGCACGGGCAGTTCCTGGACAACGGCAGGCACGGTAGGCGTGGCCATGTTCGGTATCGGTACGGCGATGGGAATACCGGCGGGCCTTGTGGTAGGGCCGATCCTGGCCGGTTCTTATTTTGGGGACAAGCTTTCCCCCCGTATCGGAATCGACGAACCTGGCATCGGCGGCGGCAGAGACACCGCTCCTGGAGCACGTTCACTCCATGTTGTTTGTCGTTGTGCCGGCAACAATCGGGTCATGCATTATCTTCGCATTCATGGGCTGGCACTACGGAGCTAACGGGCTGGCGGATACCTCTAATGTAGCGATTCTTCTGGAGGGATTAAGCTCCCGGTTCTGGTTAAATCCGGTGCTGCTCCTGCCGGTCTTCGTGATGGGGATTCTGATTTACAAAAAAGTGCCTGCAATTCTTACGATGTGCGCGGCAATCCTGATGGGAATGTTTTTTGCCTGTACCCAGAGCAGCAGTTTTTCAGCTATCGCAGACGCCCTTGTCAATGGATTTAAGGCGGAGTCGGGTATCGCCGCGGTTGACAGCATGCTTGCAAAGGGCGGAATCAATGCAATGAGAAACACGGTATATATTCTGATTCTGGGACTTCCCATGGGAGGAATACTGAAAGAAACACATACGATGGAAATAATCGTATTTCATTTTAAGAGCATTGTCAGATCGCGGGTATCGGTTATTACCGGTTCACTGATTACCGTAATGGCCATGGCTGCAATCTGTGGTGATACATACGCGGCTTACATCCTTACGTGTTCCGCGTTCGGAGCCGCCCACGACAGGCTGCAGCTCGACAGAAAAGTCCTTTCACGGTCCTGTGAAATGGGAGTAGTCTGCTGCTGTCTGATGGGATGGACGTCGGGAGGAGCCTATATGTCGGGCCTCTTCGGGGTGTCCCCATTAGAGTACATGCCGTACTATTACTGGGGATATCTGATCTTCGCATTTAATATTATCTGTGCGATCACAGGTTACGGCATATTTTATAAAGGCGGCCGCCGGGGCTGGGGAAGAGATAAAGAAATCCCGCCGGTATTAGAATTAGCCGAGGCCGGGGCATAAAAATAAAATATACAAATAAAC
>CATWBR010000505.1 GCA_958349075.1 uncultured Clostridium sp. | reverse complement strand
TAGCGGTAGCAATAATATCGGCGACTGCCATAATCGCCAGAATTACCGCAAAATAAAATATCGCATCTAAATCCATATTTAAAGTCCCCCTGATTAGTACCTATTAATTCTTAATTTTCTTCCAGCCAGTCCATTGCCGCCTGTGTGAATAACGCCGGTCCCCTATAAAAGACGTCTTCATCCAGACAGAACTTCGGATGGTGCGCACCGTACTCTTTGCCGTCCGCCGGGCATGGGGCGTGGTTTGTCAGGAAGAAATAGCAGCCGGGTACTTCCCTGAAGAAAAATGCCGCATCCTCTCCACCCATCATTCCGTGGTTTGCAATGTGGATTTCCTCCTCCGAAACAAGCTTTTTAGCCGACTTTAAGAAGCTCTCCACCATTGCCCGGTCATTCACCAGCGCCGGATATCCGTCCAGCACCTCAACCGTACAGCTTCCCCTCATCATCTGAGCGGTTGCTTTTGCTATCTCTTCGATTCTTTTAAGTACAAATTCTCTTACCACCGGTGAACCGTTTCGGATCGTCCCCTTGATCACTGCCGTCTCCGGGATAATATTATAGGCGCCTCTGCCCGCTTCGACGCTGGCAAGAGTAATTACTGCAGATTCGGCCGGTGCAACTTCACGGCTGATAATATACTGAATATTGTTTATAATGAGCGCGGCAATTGCCACTGGATCGATACACTCATGAGGCACGGAACCATGGCCTCCAAAGCCCTGTATCTTAATCAGGAGCTGATCATCCGCTGCCGTAGTATTGGAGTAGCTTACCGATATATCGCCGTTTGTAAAGGCTCCAAACATGGATCCGACATGCAGCGCCAGAATCGCGTCCACACCCTCAATCACTCCGTCCCTTACCATTGGCTCGGCTCCGCCCGGGCCCTCCTCTGCAGGCTGGAATATGAGTTTGACTTTCCCCTTCAGTTCATCCTCATGATTCTTAAGCATCACCGCCGTTGCGATGAGCATTGCCGTATGGGCGTCATGGCCGCAGGCATGCATATTCTCGTTGGCAGAAGCATAGGTAAGCCCTGTCTCTTCCTTGATTGGCAGGCCGTCCATATCGGCTCTGATTGCAATTGTCTTCCCCTCGCCTTTTCCAATCATTGCGGTGATTCCCGAGTGGTTTTTATAGGTTTGGTATTCAATTCCTGCAGCGGTCAACTGCTTTGTCACGAAATCCGCTGTCTTCGGAAGCACTAACCCTGTTTCCGGGTAACGGTGAAGAATCCTTCTCCACTCTACTATTTTATGCTGCAGCTCCTGCGCTTCTTTTAAAATATCGCTCACTTTAATACCTCCTGAATATGTATAATACCTTTTCTGAAACCAGATTAAATAGATACTGTTTTTCCGTTGTGCCGCCTGCTGCCCACTATGCCCAAACCACTACAGAAAGCGCCATCAGCACTGCCTGTGTGAGCAGGATAAGCATGAACAGAGGAACAAACCATTTCCACCACTTGTCGAGCTTGAGTCCTGCAATGCCGCAAAGGATTGGAGCAAAGCCGGTCGGCCAGAGGATATTGGAAATACCGTCGCCAAACTGAAATGCAAGGACTGCCGTCTGCCTGGAAAGGCCGATCAGATCCGATAACGGAGCCATGATAGGCATACTGGTCACTGCCTGGCCGGAACCGGACGGAATCAGGAAATTAAGAACTGTCTGTACAAGCAGCATGGCAATGGATGAAAGCCAGTTCGGCAGATAAGACAACGGGATTGACGCCCCATATACAACCGTGTCAATAATGTGGCCGGACTGCAGCACTACAAGGATGGAACGCGCAAGACCAATCATCAGGCACGCCATAGCAATATCGGTAAATCCGTGGGCGATCCTGTCTGCAATATCGTTCGGCTTCCAACCCATGATAATCGCGCTTATAACACCCATGAGAAGGAATATTACGTTCAATTCCTCAAAGTACCAGCCCTGTGTCTTGGAACCCCAGACAATGACTACGATCCCCGCTACAAGCGTAAAGAGTACCAATTTTTCGCGGATGCCAAAAGGATGGTTCTCAAGATCTGAAGTATCCATCGTCATGTGGCTGAAATCGTCTCCGTATACAAGGCTCTGCGTCGGATCCTTTTGTATTTTCAGAGCGTAACGCACAACGTAGATTGATGCTACCGCAATCATCATGGCATGGCAGAAGATTCTGTATCCCGCTCCCGACATCTGGGGCAGGCCTGCAATGCTCTGCGCCATCCCAACGGTAAACGGGTTCATAAAGGCTCCGCTGTATCCGAGTCCGGCCCCCAGCGCTACAATCGCAGTTCCCACCAGGGCGTCGTATCCCATCGCGATAGCAATACCGACGAAAATGGGAATAAAGGGCAGCGTTTCTTCAAATATACCAATCGTAGACGAAGCGGCACCAATTACAGTAATAAAAATCGGGATGATAATTGCCCTCATATTACCTTTGAGCACCCTCAAAAGGAATGCGACAAGGCCGTTAAATGCGCCGGTCTGAATAATAAGGCCGATGGATGCATATGAAATGAATACGAAGAATATAACTCCCGCACCGTTCAGCATACCACCGTACAATGATTTCAAAGCCGCGAAAGGTCCTACCGGTGTTGACTCCACAATATGGAAGGTTCCGGGAACGACTACCTCTATCCCCGCCTCATTAATCGTATGTTCAAATTCGCCGGCCGGCAAAATCCAGGTTGCAATCGCACAGGCAAAAATAATGATAAGTAATAACAGGTAAATATGTGGTAACTTGAATCCTTTTTTCTTTTCTTCCATAGCTAAACCCCCTCGTTCACTACTTCAGCACGACCAAAGGCAACCAGCGCCGCAAAAGTGGCTTCTTCACCCGTCCGATTCCCTCAGTCATTACTTTGTCAATGTTCCTAAACTACATTACCTCTCCACCGATTACGGCAACACACACTCCCACCGGGCCCCAATCCCGGCTGGATAACCGGCCTCCGGCGCTGCCGCATTTAACGGTCTTTTCTAGTTCTTCC
>CATWBR010000504.1 GCA_958349075.1 uncultured Clostridium sp. | reverse complement strand
ATTTAAATATGTGTTAGTTAGTTTATTAATCTGTAATACTTAGAATGGGCCGTATCCAATACGGGTTGCATAAATCAGGAATATGAACGCAACGATCCACCATATGAAGAATAACGGAAGCAGGTATTTAACCCACTTGCTGTAAGGAACCTTACACATTGCAAGGGCTGCCAGAATCTCTCCGCCTGTCGGTGCCAGAACGTTTGTAAAGGAATCACCAAGCTGGAATGCGAGAACTGCTGTCTGACGTGTAACGCCCAGCATATCTGCCAGAGGAGCCATAAGAGGCATTGTGATTGCCGCCTGGCCGGAACCGGAAGGAACGATTACGTTGAAAATATCCTGTACTACGAACATACCGCAGGCCATCAGGGACGCCGGAAGTGAATCGAGAACGCTGGCCAGAGCATGAATGATTGTATCCATGATGGATGCATCCTGAAGGATGATAATCGCTGCATTGGCAAGGCCAATCATGATACATGGGAACAGCATGTTTCCAAAGCCCTTTTCAAAACCGTCACAGATTTCGCCTGGTTTTAATCCGCCTACAATACCGCCTAAAACGCCGATTGCAAGGAAAATGGCTGCCAGTTCATCAATATAGTAACCCTTTACAATAACACCGTGTACGGTAAAGACAATACCTGCCACGAAAATGATAAGAACCAGTTTATGGCGTGTTGTCATCTTCGGAATGTTATCCATGTCAATCACATGCTCGTGGGCATGAGCCATATCGAACTCATATACAGAGCTGGACTGAGGATTTTTCTTTACTTTTGCCGCATGCCACATAACATAGACGATGCTGACACCCAGAAGCGCTGCAAAAAGTGCTCCTCTTAACTCAATACCTGAAAACATCGGAAGACCCGCGATACTCTGGGCTACGCCTACTGTAAATGCGTTGGTCATGGCTCCGCCGTAACCTGCTGCGGCCGCACAGAAGATAATGCCGACTGCGGTCAGGGAGTCAAATCCCATGGTAAGACAGCATGCCAGTACCAGTGGAACAAAGGCCAGGAATTCCTCAAAGTTACCTGCGAAACAGGAACCGCATCCGAATACGATCATACAGATCGGAATCATCAGAAGCTCCTTGCCTCTCGTCTTTTTAACCACATTGGCCATACCTGCATTAATTGCTCCGGTTGCGTCCAGAACTGCAAATGTACCGCCGATGATTAAAAGGAAGAAGATTACGTAAGCCGCATTCTGCATTCCCAGTGTCACAGACATCAGAAGGCTGAAGAGGCTGACCGGGTTCTGCTCAATATAGTGGAAGCTGTTTGGATCAACAATTTCTCTCTCACTCACCGCGTCAAATACACGCTCATATGTACCTGCCGGAACAATATAGGAAGCCAGTGCGCAAAGTAAAATAATGATTACCAGAAAGAACATCGGGTTAATCGCTTTGAGTTTCTTCTCCTTCTTTTCCGCAGATACCTCCGTGGTGTTTAATTTGTTTTCTTCCATACTGCTCTCCTTTCTCATACAAAGTATAAAGCTTTTTGTTTCCCCTATTTGCTGTTTTGCCGGCATCCGTGGGACTGCCGGACAACTGCTTTTATTAAAGCCGGTAACCTGCCCTCAGAACGGCCGGTTATCATTTTAAATCCTTTAAAATACTGCATAAAAACCGGTATGTCTTTCTGGTGGAAGAGATGCTCACCATCTCGGAAGGCGAATGGAAATTCCAGCAGTCAGGTCCCAGTGCGATGGCATCAAGGGTCGGCCTTGCTTCAAAGAAGCATCCAACCTCAAGCCCTGCGTGTACGGTCAGGATAGACGGTTCGGAATCGTAAAGTTTCCGGTAAACCTCCACCGCTGTCTCGCGAAGCTGTGACTGTGCCCTGAAATGCCAGCTTGCATATTCGATTTCCGTCTTGCATTCGGCTCCCACAAGAGCTGCCAGACGCTCTATTTTCTTGTAAATATAGTACTTCAGGCTGTCCTGGGCCGAACGTATCTCAAATACCATCCTGAACTTCCCATCGTCCATATGAAGTTCTCCGAGGTTATCCGATGTATCCACCAGCCCGGTCAGAACTTCGTTCATCTGGCAGATGCCGTCCGGAGCCAGTAAAAGCAGGGTGACGATCTGATCCGGAGCAACCTGGGTTTTGGCCGCAGGCGCCTCGCCGACCGTAATTTTAAGTGACGAAGAGGTCTCCTGAAGCTCCCCTCTGAACTCGTTTTCCAGTTCCCGTGCAAGCTCTTCCAGTTTCGGATAATCGGAAACCGCCAGGCTGAGATCCGCTTTGGCCTCTCTTGGAATGGCCAGACGGTAGGTTCCGCCTTTTATTGAGGAAATTCCATATGTAAAGCGCTTTTGCGCTTCTGCCAGAAATCTGCCCAGAAGTGAATTGGCATTCCCATGGCCCCTGTGGATATCCTCCCCCGAATGTCCGCCCTTCAGACCGGATATCATAACATTGTAGGTCTTCCAGTCCTCCTTAATCTCCTCCGGCTGAACCGGCAGGATGATTTCAGCATCCATGCCTCCGCAGCTTCCGCTCAAAATTTCCCTGTCGCAGGCATGATCCAGATTAATCAGATAATCCGCCTTCATCCAGGACATATCAAAATTCTCGGCTCCGGTAAAATCCGACTCTTCCGCAACGGTGAATAAAACTTCCAGCGCCGGATGCTCAAGCTCCCGATCCTCCAGAACCGCCATTGCATAGGAAACACCGATTCCGTCATCCGCTCCCAGCGTCGTCTGTCCGCCTGTGGAAATGATATCCCCGTCAATTACCCAGGAGATAGGATCTTTGGTAAAATCGTGGGCGCTCTTATCATCCTTTTCACATACCATATCAATATGTGCCTGAAGCATAACGGCGGGAGCGTTCTCATATCCTGGAGTCGCCGGTTTCCTTATGAAAACATTATTGACAGAATCCTGCTTCGCATCAAGTCCCAGCTCCAATGCCCAGTTCAGAATAAAATCACTGAGTGCTTTCTCCCCGCCGCTCGGATGAGGAATCTGGCAAATC
>CATWBR010000503.1 GCA_958349075.1 uncultured Clostridium sp. | reverse complement strand
AACAAGTATAACGCATAGAGCGTGAAATAATCAAGAACAGGTTGATTTTAAAGAAAAAAATTGTTATGATCGGATTACTGTCCGCAGGTAGTATACCCGATAAAACGGGGCACGCTGTTCCTCGAGGCGGATTATTAAGAAGAGTGAAATGAGGTATAATAAGTATGGATGCATATACGAGCTTTGCATCGGTTTACGATATGTTTATGGACAACATCCCCTATGAGGAATGGTGCGCGTATCTTACGTCCCTGCTCCGGGAATACGGGGCGGAGGAAGGGATTCTCCTGGATCTGGGCTGTGGGACGGGAAGTCTGACCGAGCTATTGGCTAAACAGGGCTATGATATGATAGGCGTGGATTTCTCGGAGGACATGCTCCAGATTGCCATGGAAAAAAGAGCGCAGTCCGGGCTGCCCATCCTCTACCTGCAGCAGGATATGAGGGAGTTTGAGCTGTACGGAACGGTGCGCGCGGTTGTGAGTATCTGCGACTCAATGAACTATATTCTGGAATATGAAGATTTGGTGCAGGTATTCTGCCTGGTGAATAATTACCTGGATCCCCGGGGCGTATTTATATTTGACCTCAACACGGAATATAAATACAGGGAAATCCTGGGCCAGTCCACTATTGCGGAGGACAGGGAAGAGAGCAGTTTCATCTGGGATAATGACTATGACGGGGAGGAGCGTATTAATGAGTACGATCTGACTCTTTTTATCCGGGAAGAGGGAGAGCTGTACCGGAAATACCAGGAGACTCATTTCCAGAGGGCATATTCACTGGAAGAAGTGAAAGCGGCCGTAGAGGAAGCGGGAATGGAATTTGTGACCGCATATGACGCGTTCACAAGAGAAGCACCGAGAGAGACGAGCGAGCGTATCTATGTGGTAGCCAGGGAACAGGGAAAGTAGAAAACGAAAAAACGAAGACACGGACTCAAAATAAAAGAAACAAATCCGAAACTTCCCAAGGGAAACGTGATGGGGAAGAACACGGAGAGAAAGGACGAATTATGACAACAGACAGAGATTATATAATCAGAGCGACGGCGGCGGACGGCCAGATACGGGCTTTTGCCGCAACGGCAAGGGGAGTGGTGGAGAAGGCCAGGGCCGCCCATAATACAAGCCCGGTGGCGACGGCCGCGCTGGGAAGACTGCTGACGGCAGGAGGCATGATGGGCATCATGATGAAGGGGAAGGATGATATCCTGACGCTGAGGATAGAGGGGGACGGCCCGATTGAAGGCCTTACCGTGACGGCCGACAGCGCCGGCAATGTAAAGGGATACGCCTTTAATCCAACCGTTATGCTGCCGCCCAATGCCAAGGGCAAGCTGGACGTGGGAGGCGCTTTGGGAGTCGGAGTACTTAGTGTAATCAGGGATATCGGCCTGAAAGAACCCTATGTGGGGCAGACCATCCTGGTTTCCGGAGAGATAGCCGAGGATCTGACCTATTATTACGCCACCTCGGAGCAGATCCCGACCTCGGTCGCATTAGGCGTGCTGATGAACAAAGACAATACGGTGCGCCAGGCGGGAGGATTCATTATCCAGCTGCTTCCGGGGGCATCCGATGAGATTATCGATAAACTGGAGAAAAAGCTGGGGGATATGGACTCCATAACCTCCCTCCTGGATGCGGGCCAGACCCCGGAGATGATACTTGATTCCGTCATTGGTGAATTCGGCCTGGAAATTCTCGACACCATGCCGACGGAATTCTACTGTAACTGTGACAAAGCCAGGGTGGAGAAGGCACTGATCAGCATCGGAAGGAAAGAACTTCAGGAGATGATCGATGAGGGCAAAACAATCGAAGTAAACTGCCACTTCTGCAATCATAATTATGCATTCACGGTGGAAGAGCTGAACGACCTCCTAGGGAGGGCGGTTCGTTAAAACATCCGGGAGAATATTTGGGAGACTGGAAAAATATTCGGGAGACCGGAAAAATCAGGGAGAAACAGGAAAAACAAGAGGAGGGGGCGCCGGCGGGCGCCCCCTTGCAAATATGGAGGCATACATAATGAAATCTTTTTTAATGATAGGACAATCCAACATGGCCGGCCGCGGTTTTATACACGAGGTGCCGCCGATTTACAATGAGAGAATAGCAATGCTGCGCAGCGGCAGATGGCAGATGATGACGGAACCGGTGAATTTTGACAGACCGGTTGCGGGAATCAGCCTTGCATCATCCTTTGCCGAGTCCTGGTGCCGTGTGAACCCGGAAGAAAAAATCGGCTTAATTCCATGTGCGGAGGGAGGAAGCATGATAGACGAATGGGCGCCCGACGGCGTTTTGTTCCGCCATGCGGTCAGCGAAGCCGGATTCGCCATAGAAAACAGTGAACTGGCAGGCGTATTATGGCATCAGGGTGAGAGCGACAGTGACAGCGGAAAATACAAAACGTATTATGGGAAACTGTCCCGTATCGTCGAATGCCTGAGAAAAGAATTAAATGCTCCGGATATTCCGTTTATCATAGGCGGCCTTGGAGACTACCTGGGAAAAACGGCGTTTGGGCTGGGGTGCGTGGAGTACGGGCTGATTAACCAGGAACTCATGAGGTTTGCAGAAGAGAATAAGAACTGTTATTTTGTCACGGCGCAGGGGCTGACCCCAAATCCGGACGGCATCCATATCAATGCAAGGTCGCAGAGAATCTTCGGTCTGCGGTATTTTGAGGCATACTATGGGAAAAAGCATGTTTATTATCCGTTAAAAGACGAGGAAAAGCTGGCTGATGCCTGCCATAACAGGGAGAATACCCCGGCCGAGAAAGTCTATATTGCACTTGAAAATTTCACCCGCGGAAAAATACCGTATGAGAAACTGATGGAAGTTTTCGCACAGGGGCAGAAATGATAATAATAAATGCAGGACCGGACGGTGTAAATTTATTTCCCGGCAGTTGTGAAAAACAGAGGAGTGTATTTTTTGAGCAATTAAAAAGGGAAGCCAATCGGCCAATGTCATTTAGTTAAGACACTGA
>CATWBR010000502.1 GCA_958349075.1 uncultured Clostridium sp. | reverse complement strand
GATATATTATATCCCGGTTTCATTAATAGCAGGAATTTTAGGGCTGCTCCTGGGACCTCAGGTCCTGGGAAAATTTTCTCCGGTGTGCTTCTCATTTTCATCATCCATCGGCCAGTGGGCGGGTGTGCTGAGCGCGATTGTCTTCAGTTGTTCCTTCCTGGGCCTGAAGCTGGAAAAGGTGTCCGGAGAAGCAATGCAGACCTATTTCTTAGCCGGAACCATCCATCAGATGCAGATTATCGCGGGGTTAACCGTCACATTCCTGTTGGGCCTTGTCTTTGCAGACCTGAAGTTCGGCTTTGGAATTCTGCCGGTCCTGGGATTCTATGGGGGACATTCCATGGCAATTGCCGGGGGAACCATTTTTGATGACGCGGGCTATATGGCGGCCGGCGCACAGGTGGGAGCCACATTTGCCACAATCGGTCTTCTGACCGGTGTCATCTGCGGAATGTTTCAAATCAACAGGGCGGCCCAGAAGGGCGTAACAAAGGTAAAAATGAAACGTGAGGAAATGCCGGAAACCATGATGACGGGATATTATCCGGAAGGTGAAAGGCCATCCATCGGCAATGCGGTGACCTCCTCCGCGGCTCTCGATCCCCTCGGCGCACAGGTAATGCTGGTCGGTTTTATCATCTTATGCGGCCACATCGTGAGAACAGGACTGATTAAAATCAACCCGTTTTTCAAGAATCTCCCTCTGTTTGCCTGTTGTCTCATCTTCAGCGCAGTCTTCTGCCTGATGACGCAAAACACGAAAAAGGTAAACGACATGATAGACCGCAAAACAGTCGTGAGAATCTCGGGAAGCGCCCTGGAGTATATGATAGCGTCCGCCCTTGCGACGACCAGCATCAGCGTATTCACAACATACGCGGTACCGCTCATCGTGGTCGGCCTTGCGGTTGCTGCTGTTACCTATATTGCAAGTTTTATCCTGGCAAAATGGCTCCTGCCGAAGGACGACTGCTTTGAGACGTCGGTGGGGCTCTTCGGACAGTGCTGCGGAGTTCTGGCTACCGGTCTGCTTCTGTTAAAAGTAGTTGATCCCGATTTCCAGACGAATGCGGCTACGAACATCACTTCCTCCAGTACTCTGGGCTACACCTACCAGCTTCAGTATACGCTCGTATTTATTGCGCTGATCATGACCCGCCCGGTATTTGTATACCTGTGGAGCTGGGGTCTTCTGCTGATACTTCTGGGGGCCGGAATCTTTTTCGGAAAGAAATACAGGGATAAGGCAGCATAAACATTAGAATCATAATAGAAATGAAAGAGGAGAAAAAAATGGAAAATACAAACTGGATAAAAGAAATGAGCTGGACAGAATTCGCAGAGAGGAAAGCCGGCTGCGATACGGTTATCATTCCGGCCGGTGCAATAGAGGTCTACGGCCCCCAGCTCCCGCTCGGTTCCGATTCCATCGTTTCAAAAGCGATTTGTGAAATGGTGGCTGAGAAGACTAACGCGATGATAGGACCGTTCATCGAGGTGGGCGAATCGGCCGCTCTCTACGGGTTCCCCGGAACAATCAAGATAATGCCGCATACCTATTACCTGATGATGCGCGACATTATGGACTCCCTGGTACACTGGGGCTTTAAAAACTTTATGTTTATCAATATGCATGCCGGAAACGTTCCGATCATCAGCCAGCTCTGCCGGGAATATCAACGCTCGTCCGGGATCACCTGCGCCCAGATTGACTGGTGGAGGTTCACCCAGCCAAACTCGGTTGGAATCTGTGAGAACACGGGATGGATGGCGCACGGGCATGCCAGTGAATGCGGCACCTCGGTGATGCTTTACCTCCACCCGGAATATGTGGATCTGACCAAAACAGAGTGCATTAAAATGCCGGAGGAATACACGAAATACCCGGATATCGTCACCTATACGGAGTTCAGGGACAAGACGCCGAACGGAATTCTTGGAGACGCCATAATCGGAACCAGGGAAAAGGGCGAAGCGATTGTCGGCAGGTGTGTTGACAGGATTGTTGCCTTTATGAAGAACGAGTTTAGCAGCCAGCCGTCTTAGAAGGAGAAAATACATGAACAAATTTACAGCCGCCGTCATCCAGATGGATTCCGGCAATGATGTTGACCGTAACCTGGAAACACTGACGGCCTTTATCGGGGAAGCCGCCGCAAAAGACGCCGCTTTGATAGCAATGCCGGAAAATGTAAACTACGTCGGTGACGAGAGCGCAAAATATGCGGAAGAAGTCCCGGGAGGAAAGACATTTCTTACACTCTCGGCTCTGGCGAAGAAACATCATGTCTGGCTCCACTGCGGCAGCATTTACGAAAAAAATCCGAATGATCCACGGCCTTATAACTGTACAATGGTTATCGGGCCGGACGGGGAACTGAAAGCAAAGTACCACAAGATGCATCCCTTTGACGTCGTAATTAAAAACGGACCGACGGTCCGGGAATCGGATCGCATCTGCCCCGGTGAGGAAATTGTAACCGTAGATACGAAAGAGACAGGCCACTGGGGACTTTCTATCTGCTATGACATGAGATTCTGCGAAATGTACCGCCTGATGGCCTTAGAGGGTGCGCAGATACTGTTTGTACCGGCCGATTTCACCCTGAATACCGGTAAAGATCACTGGGAGACGATTCTCCGTACCAGGGCAATCGAGAACGGCTGCTATGTAATCGCTCCCGGCCAGTACGGCGTAAAACCGAAGTTCCAGGCCTACGCAAAGTCGCTGGTCGTGGATCCCTGGGGAAACGTGATCGCCAAGGCGTCCGACCACCCCTGCGTAATCACCGCTGAGATTGACCTGGATTACCTGGACAAGGTGAGAAAACAGGTATTTACCCTGGAAAACCGGAGAGACGATATCTATCAGCTTTGCAGGCGGACGGAACACTGAACTGCAACACGTGAAAGGGACAGGGGCAATAAGTTTTGACTTATTAAATGGGAACTTTTAATATTGTTAATAATGAAGCTTATATACGGCGTTCCGGCGTGATAGCGGGCCGGAACGCCGT
>CATWBR010000501.1 GCA_958349075.1 uncultured Clostridium sp. | reverse complement strand
GGCCTGCGGCCTGCTGGGGTTCCTCTGGCTCAAGGGGGGAGGACACTTGTCGCGGTCACTACTTGCATCTGAAGTTGGGGCTTAAATTTGAAGGCAGGTGGATTGGGAATGGCAGAATACCGATGGTTTCACAATGTCTTTTTACTGATTTGATACTGGATGATTGGATACTGGATGATTTAATATTGAATGATTTTATATTGCTGCTCTTTGCCTGCTTCTTTCTTCTGATTAGAGGAATGTTTATTTTTATCGGAAACACGTAGTGACAGCGACAAGTGTCTCTCACCACTTGACGGTGGAGACAGTCAGCGGCGGGCCGACTGATGTCCGGCGCGAAAACCTGCCCCGGAGTCTTCAGTCCCGTCGATCCCGTACCCGGGGAAGAAGGCAGAATTAATTGCGCAGGGAACATGGGAATCCGCCAGTACTTGACGAGGTTTTTAACGAGTCTAGTACTGCTGTGCATTCCAACGAGCGCGAGCGGTTCCCGTAGTAATTCATTCTGGCCGGATTCCCCCTCACGACAACCTATCCCCCGGGACTGAAGACTCATTCAACCAACCTCCCCACACCGGACATTGGCCGTTCCGGCCGCGTCCTCCTTCTTCAACCAACTCCCCATATAAAGTCTTCCCTGGCAGCCGCCATATCCCGGTAGTCCCACGGTTCCCCCTCGAAGCTGTCATAGTCATGATGGAGCTCTTCATCCTTAAATCCCACCGAAAGATAGCATCTGTGTGCCGCCTCATTAACCGTAAAGACTCCCAGCGTCACCCGCTCCACTCTGAGGATATCGAATGCATACCGAAGGGCCAGGGTGACCATCTCTCTTCCGTATCCTTTGCCGCGCTCCATGGGGTTTACCACGATAAATCCCATGTGGGCGCTGTTTTTTGCATAATCCACCCTGCGGAAGGAAAAATGGCCGCAGGGTTTTCCTTCCCCGTCCACGGCCAGAAATATCCAGGCATTGGCGTCCGAGAGGAAGTCTTCCCAGTATTGGTTCAGTTGCTCCTTGGTCAGCGGATAGGAAAACCGGTCCGCCCTCCAGAGGCGTACCGTCCTCTCGTCCTTCAGCCAATCCATCAGGTAACCGGCATCCTCCGGCTTATACGGTCTTAAACGCAGCATTTTCTTCCTCCTCTGTCTGTCTCATCCTACAAATTCAGTTTCTCGTAACTTCTCTCCAGATAGAGATCCAGTTTCCGTTTCAGCTCCCTGTTCTCCTCATGTTCCAGCAACGGGTCCTGATCCATCAGCTCCTTTACCTCCTCTGATACGGTTTTCAAAATATCCGCATCCGTGAAGATATCGGCCAGGCGGAATTCCAGCTCCCCGCTCTGGCGCACGCCGAAGAGGTCGCCCGGACCCCTGAGTTTCAAATCCTCGGAGGCAATGAAAAAGCCGTCGTTGGATTTATTGAGGATTTCCAGACGTTTTCTGGCATCCTCCTCGCCGGAGCTATTCACCATAATGCAGTAGGACTGATCCTTTCCGCGGCCTACACGGCCCCTTAGCTGGTGGAGCTGGGCGAGACCGAACCGCTCCGCATTTTCTATCATCATAATGGTTGCGTTCGGCACATTGATGCCGACCTCGATGACCGTTGTCGACACCAGGACCTGTATCTCATTGGCGGCAAAAAGCTCCATAATTGCATTCTTTTCTTTTGCCTTCATCTTTCCGTGCAGATATTCTACGCGGATATCTGCCGGAAGATGCTCTCTCAGGGTCTTTGTGTAGTCAATTACATTCTCGGCTTCCAGCATCTCGCTGGCCTCCACCATCGGACAGATGACATAGGCCTGGCGGCCCGCTCCCGCCTCCCTCTCAATAAAACGGTAGGCATTTTCGCGGTAATCCTTTCCCACCACGCAGTTTTTAATGGAGCGGCGGCCCGCCGGGAGTTCATCAATGATGGAGATATCCAGATCTCCGTAGATAATGATGGCCAGCGTGCGTGGAATCGGTGTGGCGCTCATGACCAGGATATGCGGCTCCATGCCCTTGCTGCCCAGCATCTCCCGCTGCCCCACGCCAAACCGGTGCTGCTCATCGGTGATGACAAGTCCCAGCTTATCATAAACGACTTTTTCCTGGATCAGCGCATGGGTTCCGATGATGATATCGGCTTCATGGCCTGCAATCTTTTCATAAGCCAGCCTCTTTTCCTTCGCCGTCATGGAACCGGTGAGAAGGATCGGTTTAACAGGCAGTGAGAGGCCCGTAAACAGCTCATTCATCGACTCAAAGTGCTGTCTGGCTAAAACCTCCGTCGGAACCATCAAAGCGCCCTGGAAGCCGTTATACGTGGCCTGGAGCAGGGCCAGGACAGCGATGATCGTTTTGCCGGAACCTACGTCGCCCTGGATCAGGCGGTTCATGACACGGCCTCCCGAAAGATCCGCATAGACCTCGCCAAGGACCTTTTTCTGGGCCCCCGTGAGTGCAAACGGGAGTTTTTCCTCCAGCGCCGCTGCCTCCCCGTCTATCTTAAACGGGCAGGGGCTTTCCCTGTCCTCTTTTTTGTCCTTCAAAAGCCGTACGGACAAGAGGAACATGAAGAATTCATCAAACACCAGCCTCTTCCTGGAAAACAGCAGCTCCGTCTCATCCTTGGGAAAATGGATGTGCTCCAGGGCAAAATTATATTCCGCCAGCTCATACTTGATCCTGAGTCCCGCGGGCAGGTAATCGCGCTGCGTATCACGGGACTCCAGAGCCTCCGCCACGGTCTTTGCGATTGTTTTATTGCCCAGCCCCTTGGTCTGGCCGTAAACCGGCTGCATGGAGTGCACCAGGGATGCATATTTTTCCGGCCGGTATATTTCCGGCTGCTCCATTGTGAGGCGGCCGCGCTTTTTAACGATACGGCCGCGGAAAATAAAGCGTTCCCCCGCCTTTAAGGTTCCTCTTAAATAGGGCATATTGTACCAGGTGAGGGTCAGAAGCCCGCTGATATCGCGCAGCGTCACCGTCGTCACCTGAAGGTGGCCGTATTTCACCACATCGGCTGTCTTGGTA